>DTYK01000217.1 GCA_012961925.1 Candidatus Latescibacterota bacterium | reverse complement strand
TTGGGAAGCGATCTCCTGACCGTCGTCTATCGAAGAGACGGTCTTTTTTTAAATAGGAGGGAAGGGAATTGGGCGATGTAAGACAGATCGTCTTTCGGAGCCGGGGCTACATACCGGTTCCATTTGCTGCACTTCTTCTGGCTCTGGCCAGGACAAACCTTTTAAGCTTTGTATCGGGACTTCTTATAGCTGCCTTCGGAGAGGGAATCAGAATCTGGGCGTTGAGCTATACCGGAATGGGCACAAGGACGAGAAAGGTTGGCGCTGAAAGGCTGGTTACTGATGGACCATATGCCTACATCAGGAACCCTCTATATCTGGGCAATCTTTTCCTGGGCCTTGGTTTCTGTGTTGCAGCTTGGGCCTGGATGCCATGGATGATACCTGTCTTCTTGGCAGGGTTTTCCCTACAATACGCATTAATCGTTTCCCTCGAAGAAGAGACGTTGAGAAAGATTTTCGGAAGAACCTATGAGGATTACGCAGTTCACGTACCTCGTTTTCTGCCGCGATTCTCGCCCTATGGCGGAAGCAGAGAGATCGCACCAGACCTGAGGAAAGCCCTGCGCAGTGAACGGGACACCTTTTTTACAATTGCTATCTGCATGATTTTGATTGCGATCAGGTGGTATATAAGGTAGGACAGAACGGCGGTGACCGATTGTGATGTGGAGAAGGAAAAAGGTGGCCTGCAAGCCTTACGAGGGGCTGGCCCGCATCTATGATTACCTGATGCGACATATCAACTATCAGGAGTGGGCAGATTATATAGAGGGGATATTTTCGATCCTGGGCGTTCGCCCTGAAGATATACTTGAGCTGGCATGTGGAACCGGAACACTGGCGTTGGAACTTGCCCGCAGAGGATACAACGTGAGTGGTACCGATGCATCAGAGGCCATGATCATGATTGCCCGACAGAAGGCTTGTGAGATCGGGATCCAGGTTCGTTTCGAGCGCATGGACATGCGATACATAAATACCTTAAAGCAGTTCAGTGCGGTCCTCTGTCTCTATGATAGCATAAATTACCTGAGAACCGAGGAGGAGCTAAGAAAGACACTGGAGGGGGTCTCCTCGATCCTTCATCCGGGCGGTCTGTTCATATTTGATATCTGCACCGAGGCCAATTCACTCAGGCATTTTCGGGACATCAGAGAGGCGGGAAAGGGGGATGGTTTCTTATACCAGAGGCACAGCTTCTATGATCCAGCCTCAAAGATCCATACGAACGAATTCCAGGTACGATTCGACGGTGAACCCGTCATCTTTACCGAATTTCACCAGCAGAGGATCTACTCGCTGGTTGAGCTCATCGATGAAATCAACAGTTCACCTCTGAACCTGATTGAGCTTTATGATGGGTTTACCTTTCAGAAAGGGACCGAAGACTCCGACCGGGTCCACTTTGTCCTGCGGAAGGAGGCGTCGCAACCTCCATGATCCAGATGTATCGTGTAAGCAAGAAGATACATAATACGACTGTGCTTGAAGACGTTAACTTGCATGTTGGGAAAGGGGAATTTGTCCTGTTGGTGGGTCCTTCAGGGGCTGGTAAGAGTACGCTTCTCAGGCTCTTACACTTTGACGATCGTCCAACGGAGGGGTGGATCAGGGTTGGGGAATATAGCTCTTCGGCCCTTAAGGATCGCCAGATACCACTGCTGCGGCGGAAGATCGGGATTATCTTTCAGGACTTCAAGCTGCTAAAGGATCGCAACATATTCGAAAACGTTGCATTTGCCCTGAGGGTGACAGGTACCAGAAAAAGCCTCACAAAGCGTAAAGCGCTTCAGACTTTAACGGCCGTTGGCCTTGCCCACCGAAGGGATGCAATGCCCAACCAACTCTCGGGTGGTGAGCAGCAGAGGGTATCAATCGCACGCGCGCTGGTCAATGACCCCTTTGTGCTCCTGGCCGATGAGCCACTTGGTGACCTGGATAAAGAGGCTTCATCAAATATACTCGAACTTTTAAAGGAGATAAATCACCGCGGTACCACAGTAGTTATGGCTACCCATGATGAGGATCTCGCTGCGCATATGCCGTACAGGTGCATCAGGATTGAAAACGGCAGGATTTTGTAATGGAGGATTCTGGCCTTGGGCTTGGGTTATGCTTTTAGAGAAGCCATTCTTGGGCTATACAGAGCAAGGGGGATGAGCCTTGTCTCGATAGGGACGACAGCCGTTTCGCTTCTGGTCTTCGGTATCTTCCTTCTGGTAACGCTTAACCTTTACGGAATCGTGGGCCAGGTGAGGAGACGGATCGAAATCGAGGTCTATCTCTCCGATGATATAGATGACAAAGAGGCCCTTGACCTGAAGCGGAAGGTCGAGGCAATTAATGGTGTCAAGGAGGTTGATTACATCGACAAGGAGAAGGCTGCTGATGAATTCCGTCAGGCCTTCGGCGAGGGGCTCCTCGAAGCCGTCTCCCAGAATCCCCTGCCAGCTTCCTTGAGGATAAAAGTCGAGGATACCTTCAGCACGTCGGATAAGATTAAGGAGATCGTAAAGCAGATCGAAAAGCGCAGAGGCATCGAGGAGATCGAATACGGACGCCAGTGGGTGGAGCGATTGGATCGCCTCACGCTTATCGTTACGGTTGCGGACCTTGTAATCGGCCTTGTTATAGGGCTGTCTTCTATCTTTGTGGTTGCCAATACCGTTAACCTAACTATACTGGCCAGACGAGAATCTATTGAAATAATGAAGTTGGTTGGGGCTACAGATAATTTTATCCAAATCCCGTTTCTATTAGAGGGGATAATCGGAGGGACATTGGGCGGGGCATTAGCATCTGCAATCCTATATTTTAGCTACAATTGGGCCGTCGTACATTTCCCCCGTATAACCTTCGCCCCTTCCAATTTGGCGGTCGCCCTTATGATTCCCCTGGGGGCAATATTGGGGGGCCTCGGCAGCCGCATATCTGTTAAACGGGTGCTGAAAAGCCTTGCCTGATTCAGAAAGAACTATCATGGTGAGAAGGACGCTAACACATTTATTGGCAGCGGGTCTGTTCTTTGTCTTCTCTAACTCCGGTGCTCTCCAGAAAGAAGGTTTGGAGGAGAAGATCAAATCGAAACAGATCGAATTAGAGGAACTCAAAAGGCAGATAGAACAGAACAGACAGGAGATAGAGCGGCTCAAGGGCAAGGAAGGAGAAATCGGGTCCCAGATTCACCGGGCTGAGAAGCAGATAGACCTGCTCAAGAGGTACATCAGAGGATTACGCTCCCAGGAGAGAAGGCTTGAGAGGAGCATACGGAGGGAAACGGCGGCCTTGAGGAAGGCCCAACGGGAAC
>DTYK01000216.1 GCA_012961925.1 Candidatus Latescibacterota bacterium | reverse complement strand
TTCCCATTCCGAACAGAGAAGTTAAGCCCTCCAGCGCCGATGGTACTGCCCTGGAGACGGGGTGGGAGAGTAGGTCACCACCGGATTTTATTTAATCCCCTTTTATCCTTGGGAATATCGGTTCTCCTTTGCGGACTCTCGAGCCCGGGGACATCCGGCCCCATTCCCCAAGGTCATCGAGTCTCTGGGCAGCGAGTTCCTCCTCTATCCTTAGCTGTTCCCATATCTCCCTGCTTTTCCCGGGGATGAAGGGATACAGTAGTATTGCAATATATCTGATCGCCTCCAGCAGATCATAGAGCACTTCCTCCAGCTCCTTCCTGCGGCCGCTGTCCCTGGCGAGCACCCAGGGTGCTTTTGCTTCGATATAGCGGTTCGCCTCCCTGACAAGCTCCCAGATTTCAGTTAGGGTTGAATGAAGCTGATAGCTGGCCATATACCCCTGCACGTTGTCGACCACCTCAAGGGCCTTTCCCGCCAGTTGTCGCCCCCTTGAACCCGAGCGCCCATCCGGCACCTTACCCTCCACATATTTCTCTGCCATCGTGATAGTGCGGCTGACCAGATTTCCAAGGTCGTTGGCCAGATCTGAATTGTACCGGTCAACGAATCTCTCCCAGGAGAAATCTCCATCCTGTCCAAAAGGCACCTCACGCAGAAGGAAATACCTGAGGGCATCAGCACCGAACCTGTCCACTACGTCAAGCGGCTGGACGATCGTGCCCAGGGATTTGCTCATCTTTTCGCCCTTAAGATAAACGAACCCATGAGCGAATATGCACTTAGGCAGTTCCAGTCCGGCGGATATCAACATTGCCGGCCACAGGGCACAGTGAAAACGAATGATATCCTTACCTATCACGTGCAGTGCAGCCGGCCAGTATCGGCCGAAGAGCCTGTTATCTTCCCCGTAGCCAAGTGCTGAAATATAGTTGGTGAGCGCATCGAACCAGACCCAGACCACGTGGACCCGGTCCCCTGGCACCGTTACTCCCCAGTCGAAAGTGGATCTGGAGATGCTTATATCCTCCAGCCCGCCCTTAATCAAGCTCAGGACTTCGTTCCTTCTAACTTCAGGCAAGATAAAGTCGGGATTTTTGTCGATGACTTCGAGCAGTCTTGTCTGGTATCGAGACAGTGCAAAGAAGTAGTTCTCCTCCTTTATCCATCTCGGTTCGATGTTGTGGGTTGGGCACTTCCCGCCCTTGAGGTCGCCATCTTTCAGAAAGGCCTCACATGATTCACAATACCATCCCTCGTAGTTACCTTTGTAGATATCACCGCTGTCGTATATCCTCTGGAATAGCTTCTGAACTGCGAGCCTGTGTCTGTCCTGAGTGGTTCTTATAAAGTCGTCGTAGGATATATTCAGTCTCCTCCATATCTCCTCGAACCTCTTTGCCATCTCCCCGCAGTATTCGGCCGGACTCTGCCTCCTGGCCAGGGCTTCTTTCCGCACGTTTATGCTATGTTCATCGTTTCCCATGAGAAAGCGTACATCGAAGCCCTCGAGCCTTTTGAACCTGGCTATTACGTCGGCTGCTATCTTCTCATAGGCCGTTCCCACATGGGGCAGGCTGTTAACGTAGTCGATGGCGGTTGTGATATAGAAACCACCCTTACCCATTTACCCCTCCTTGGATCTTCGATTATCCCCTTTTGCCTTTGACCTTTTTACCCCGAACAGTCTCCTCAGCGGTTTTCTCAGTTTATTTACCTGTTCCAGGGTCATCCTGAGCTTATTCCCCTCTCGGTTTGTTAGCAACACCTCTTGCTTGAAGATATTTATCTCTGAGACCTCAAAGTCCCCCTCTTCGGTGGTGACTTTTGTCCCGATCTTCGGGAACTTTTTATAGGCCTCTTTATAGAATTGCTCTTCGAAGAGGAGGCAGCACATCAACCGTCCACACACCCCTGCAGTCTTTGATGACGTAGGTGAGAGTTTCTGGTCCTTGGCCATCTGGGATGAGACCGGCACGAAATCGGTGAGGAACGATGCGCAGCAGAGCTTTCTTCCGCACGGCCCGTATCCGCTTAGCCTTCTCGTCTCATCCCGCGCCCCGATCTGGCGCATTTCGATTCTCGTCTTGTATGCGGCTGCCAGGTCTCTGACCAGCCCTCTGAAATCGACCCTTCTTTCGGAGGTAAAGAAAAAGCAGATCTTGCTCCGGTCAAACTGGAATTCCACGTCTACCGCCTTCATATCCAGTCCATGTTCTTCAATCTTCTCCTTATAGAGTTTGAATGCCTCCTTCTCCTTCTGTTTGTTTTCTCTAAGGATGGCCATGTCTTCCTGGGTTGCCTTTCTGATTATCTCCTTTCTCTTCCCGGGTTTTTTTTGTTGGATCAGGGGTTCACCGATCTGGGCGACCATACCTATATCCTCGCCGCGATCGGCCTGGACCACAACGTAGTCACCGATGCGCAGGATGATTCCTTGAGGATTTGAGAAGAACTCCTTCCTTCCTCCTTTGAACTCGATCTCGTATATCTCGGCCACCCTTACACCTCCGTGCTCTGCAGTCGTCCCACGAGCCAGAACAGGATTAACTGCGCGTTAACGTTTCTGGACATCATCTCAAGGCAGTTCTGGATGATCTTCGTTGTCTCTTCGATGCTTCTGATATTGAAGGCTTGCGCCATCTCTTTGATCTGGTCCGGGCGATCAAAGTTGACTACTTCGTTTTGGTGGCCTTCCTGCCACAGCAGGATATCCCTCATCCAGAGCAGGAGTGTATTGAGCAGGCGTTCAACAAGCCGGTTCTGTCCTGGTCCGGTTATGTCCTCAATGAAATTGACCCTTGCCAGGTCGTCTCCCTGGAGGGCTATTTTGAGGAATTCATAGGCCTTATCCCTGTACTCGTCAATGTCTTCTCCTAAAAGCCTCTGGGCCTTGCTCAGGCTGCCGTCTGAGACGCGGGCGATGAGTCGGGCCTTCTTGGGCTCCAGGCCTTCTCTTTTTATCAGTGCCTCTTCGATTTCGGCGGCCGTGAGGCTTCTCAGGCGCAGAAGCTGGCATCTGGATAGGATGGTGGGCAGCAGGGCATCCGGGTTCCGGGCCGTGAGGACCAGGAGCAGGTAATGCGGCGGCTCCTCCAGCGTTTTCAGCAGGGCGTTAGCTGCCTCGGGTCTCATCTGGTCAGCTTCCAGGATGATGCTCACCTTTCGTCTTCCTTCGTAGGGGTGGTAGGCGGCGTATCTTTGCAGGTCTCTCACCCTTTCTATAGGGATACCTACGTTCCTGCCGAATTCAATCTCCCTGTAGCTATCGCCGGTGATCTGTTGGACTAAGGACGTCTCCTTTTCCGAGCTAAGCCCGGCAGGAACGGGGAAGAGGACCTTCAGGTCGGGGAAGAGTCCGGCTGAGATCCTTCGGCACGCCCTGCATGTGTCGCACGGATCTGCTTCAGAGCCTGTACAGTTGACAGCCTTGGCCAGTTCAAGTGCCAGGGCCCTTTTGCCGATCCCTTCGGGCCCGTGGAGTAGAATTGCGTGGGCCAGGCGTCCGGTCTTCAGTGCCCTTTTCAGGGCCTCCTTTGGCCACTCCTGCCCGATCACATTGTCGAATGACATCTCTGGAGTAATTGTCCCCCTGCCACACCACCCTTCCCGGGTAATTGGGTTATTCCCTGCCCCGCACAT
>DTYK01000215.1 GCA_012961925.1 Candidatus Latescibacterota bacterium | reverse complement strand
TGTGATTGATCCGGTCGCCCTGTTGGAGGAGATAGAAAATCTGAAAATCAGGGGCATTTCCATTGAAGGAAGGTTATTCATCAGCCCCAGCGCCCATCTTGTGATGCCTTATCATAAGGTGCTTGAACGTGCCAGGGAGAAAAGCAGGGGTGAAGGCAAAATCGGTGCCACGGGTAGGGGTATTGGCCCCTGTTATGTAGATAAGGTTGGCAGGACAGGCATCAGAGTGGTTGACCTTCTGGATGAGAAATTGTTCAGGGAAAAACTCTCCTGGAACGTCCGGGAGAAAAATCTGATCTTGACCAAGGTATACGGTAGCCAGGGGGTGGATGAAAAGGAGATCTTTGGTGAATATCGAGAGCTTGCAGGAAAGATTACCCCCTTCGTCACCGACACCTCGGTTTTGCTGAACCAGGCCCTTAGAAACGGAAAATCCGTACTGTTTGAGGGAGCACAGGGCACACTGCTCGACGTTGATCATGGGACCTATCCCTTCGTGACCTCGTCCAATACATCCGCCGGCAATGCTTGTGCTGGTTCCGGCGTTGGTCCGACCAGGATCGATGAGGTAATAGGGGTAGCCAAGGCATATACAACGAGGGTTGGTAATGGACCGCTGCCCACCGAACTCAAGGATGAGATAGGAGAAAAGATGAGAGAACTAGGCCATGAATATGGGGCGACCACAGGAAGGCCCCGGAGGTGCGGCTGGTTTGATGCTGTGGTGGCAAGATTTTCAGCGAGGATCAATGGCCTGACAAGCCTGGCTATCACCAGGCTCGACGTCCTGGACTCGTTCCCCGAGATCAAGATCTGTACCGCATATAGGTATAACGGCAGAACAATCGAAGAGTTCCCGAGTGATCTGAGGATCCTCTCAGGGTGTGAGCCTGTTTATGAAACATGGAAGGGATGGATGGTCCCTACCTCGGAGACCCTGAACTTTGACCAACTTCCGGAAAATGCAAAGCGCTACCTTAACAGAATAGCACAACTTACCGATACTGAGATATCGTTGGTCTCCGTTGGTCGCAGACGTGAACAGACAATAGTGCTCTGATCGCCACCCGTGTTAGTCGATAAGAAGGGTTCCGTTCTGAAGGACAGCCTTGTCGTCAATGGTCAGGGTCGGTTCAAGTAAAATTCCATCTAAATGAATGGGCACATTGATACTGCCACCCATTGAGACGTTGTTACCGAGGGCGATGTGAACGGTACCGATAGCCTTTTCATCCTCCAGAACATTTCCTGTTAAGATGGCTTTGTCATTGGTGCCAATGCCGAGTTCGGCAATGTTATAGGCCAGTTTCCCAATAGGCTCCAGCAGGCTACGTAACATCTGAGCCTCGTCTTTTCCTGTAATTTCTGTTACAAGGCCATTTTTGACAGTCAATGTTATGGGGTGCCGGACCATGCCCGTATCAGCAATGGCCCCATCTATGACTATTACACCCTTTGCGCTTCCCTCTACCGGTGCAAGGAAGGCCTCTCCAGCGGGGAGATTTCCGTAAGCCCCCTTTCGATGGAACAGTCCTGTATCACTTAATCCCTGCCTTCCCGAAATGGACATAGTTATGTCTGTGCCCCGAGGGGTTGTTACCCGGGCTATGCTGCCCTCTGTGAGTACGGAGGCAATTTTATTAGTTCTTTTGGCTATCCTGTCATAGTCAGCGGTTAAGGTCCTGACCATTGAGTCCTCTGTAATTCCTGGAAGGGTGGCAGTTCTTGCGCCAGCTAACGAGGCCTCTCTTCTGGCATCTGTATGAGTGAGGGATTTACTGGTGGGAGCAAAGATGACGTCCACCTTCTTCATCATATCAGCTATAACAGGGGGTGGTTCCTCACCATGTCTCTTCCGGGGGATGATCTCAACCAATATCACTTCACTTCCTAACGACTTAGCTGCTTCCCAGAAGGCATAACCGATCTTCCTCTTGCCTTCATCAGTGATTATGAGCACAGTCTCGTATGACTGAACGGCAAGACACTTGCGAACTGCAATTTCAGCAGCTCTGTGTAACTGGTTCATATGTCACCTCCTTTGTATGGTGTTTATTATAACAGATAAATCTGCGATGTCAAGAAAATTGTGAGGGGCCTGAAAGAGAGGGACCCCTATCTTAGATCATGTTCAGTGAGCGGTGAAATGTGCTGTTTGCTTGAAAAAGGAGGGAAAGGCAGACGATGAATTTAAAAAAGATAGCGGTCATTTTAACGATTGGCCTTTTTACTGCTGGGTGTATGACCCCACTTCATAACAGTGTCTCACCCACAGATAGGAGGACGGATCCCAAGGCGACAGAACATCTAATTCGTGCTGTAATCTTTGAGCTTCAGGATGATTATGAATCAGCAGTTTCTCAACTGATAGAGGCACTCAAGTATGCTCCGGATTCGGCTGCCATCTGTGAAGCCCTATCACGGGATTATTTCATACTCGGCAAGCAGAAAGACGCGAAGCGCTTTGCTGAAAGAGCCCTGCAGTTGGACCCAGAGCTGGTAGGGCTTCATAGACTCCTTGCAGAACTATCTCAGATCGAAGGAGACTTTGCCTCAGCGGCAAGGCATCTGGAGATGGCTGTGAAGATGGATCAGAAGGATGACAGAAGTCTCGACAGGCTGGTCTATTTATATTTGAGGATGAACCAGCCGGAAAAGGCGATACGTTTTCTGGTGCAACTATCGGAGTCCAAGGATAGCCTACCCGAAGTCCGGCTCAAGCTTGCACGGATATACTTAGGGTTGGGCCGTTGGGAAGAGGCAAGATCCTGTTATCGAGAGATGTTATCTCTCGATCCTCGATCGGAAAATGCCTGGTTGGGTCTGGGGATGGTCCTTGAATCCGAAGAAGAGGATGAGCAGGCTATCAGCACTTATAAGAAGGCACTTGAGGTGCTCCCCCTCAGCGTATCCCTGCGGAGGAGGTTAGGTCAGCTCTATATGTCAACCGGTAGGACGGCAGAAGCGATTACGCAGCTCAAGCAAGCCTATGAGTTGTCGCCAGATGATTTCGGAGTTTTGAAGAATCTGCTCCAGTTGTATAAGACCACCGGGGGGCAAAGGGAACTCACGGATTTGGTTGACACCCTCCGGGCAGAAGCCGGTAAGGATGCCGATTTCTTATATCACTTGGGTAGCATCCTTCTTGAGATAGATGAGTTTACATTTGCCGCAGATATATTCCAGAAGGTAATTGCAACGGCGGGCTACGGCTGGGTTGGGGCCGGTTATGCGCTTCTCCTTTCAAGGGATTACGAAAGGGCTACACAAACGTTACTAGAGGCTGCGGAACTTGCGACTGAAAACCCTCGTGTCTTTTATCTCCTTGGAGCCTCGCTTCGAAAACAGGAGAGGTGGTTTGAAGCAATCAGCGCCTTCCGACGGGCAGTGGAGCTTGAGCCCCAGGACAGCGAACTGCTCTTCCATCTGGCCAGCTCTTTAGAACAGGCCGGTCTCTTCGACGAAGCGGTGAGGACGTTTGAGGAGGTACTAAGGATTAACCCCGATGATGCATTTGCTCTAAACTATCTGGGCTATATCCTGGCCGATCAGGGAATCAGACTTGATGAATCCGTAGAGATGTTAAAGAAGGCGGTGGCAATTGAACCGAAGAACGGAGCCTTTCTGGACAGCCTGGGTTGGGCTTACTATCGGGTGGGTAAGTTACACGAGGCAGAGAAGTGGTTAACCAAGGCCCTACGGTTTGAAAAGGAAAACGCCGTTATTTTCGACCATCTCGGTGATGTCTATTACGCGCTCGACAAACTTGAGAAGGCAAAACTCCAGTGGGAAGAATCCCTCAGGCTTCAGCCGGATAACCTAAAGGTGAAGGAGAAACTTGACAGTTTGGGACCTGACTGAAGGCCAACCCGAGTATCCTTGGGTAATATCCTTGATTAACTACTTTAACCAGCGAAGTCTGACAAGGCTTCGCTTTAAATTGCAAATGAAAAATGCAAAGTACAGAAGTTCTTAACGGTTCAGGCTTAAGGGCACTTCATCCTATCTTATTGGCTATAGTCTGGATGCTGAATTTTGGGAGTGGTTGTGCCCTGAGGAGGAGTTTTGATGAATACGAGGCTATTGGTGCCGATGACCTCCTTCAAAGGGTGGGACTCTATCATAGCCGCATTGAGGATTTTTATGGTACGATGAGTCTCTCCCTCAATCACAGGGGGATAAAAGGTCGGGCCTCCGCCGGAATCCTTTTCAAACGACCTGGCTTGATCAAGATAGAGGTCAACGCTCCCCTTGGGGTGAACGTGCTGACAGTCCTTTTGAAAGGAGATTGGTTAGAAGTTTATCTGCCAAGAGACAATCTGGTTCTCGAAGGTACGAGGGACTCGGAGGCTGTGCACCGGTTTATTGGGATCGATCACTTTGGCGATCTTTTACTGAGCTTGACAGGTTTTTGGTTTGATAATCCCGGCTACATAAACGACTTTCAACTCAGGGGTGATAAATACGTTCTGCTCTGTAAAGATAATAGCGAACTAAGAAGATTCTGGTTCGATGCGAAGAAACTCCTTGTCTTGGAGGAAGAGGTCTTTGATTATAGGGGCAATCTGGTAAGAAAAAAGGTCTTCAGGAAGTATCGGAAAGTTGACGGGATAAATCTACCAGGATCTATCCAGATAAACACCGGAAACGAACGAGTAAAGGTGGAATATATTACTCAAAGGGTGAATCAGGGATTGTCCGATGATGCCTTCAGGCTTAACCTGCCTGAAGGTGTCGAGAGAATAAGGCTAAATTAGACCTGAGCGCTGACGAAAAGCCCTGTTTGAGGCAAAGCTTCGCTGGATTAGAAGATCTTATTCATCACAAGGCCGCTCGGAACCTTGGGGTAAAAATAGGTGGACTTTGGAGGCATTCTAATTCCTCGTTTGGCTACAGCATAAATCTCTTCTGCTTTCAAAGGATTGAGGAATATTCCTATCTGGTAGGCCTCCCGGTTGACCAGGCGCATTACCTCTTCGCTGTCGACAGTATAACGGATATCCGAGGATGCGGGATCCATGCCGAGGATGTAGTTTATCAGCAAAGCATGGAGGACCACAACATCGAGCCTCTTCCACTCCTCAGGCTTGTCATCATCTATCAAGTCGTCTATCAGGTGCCGGTCCGTTAATATCAGAAGATAGAGGGCTCCTTCGGCGTATAGACCAAGAAGATTGCCCTCATCCTTCCTCAGACTCATCTGTTGTAGCAAGTCCGAAGGTGTGCTTTTAAACCGTTCGATCTGGAAGAACTCTTCCGCCCGGTTCAGGAATCTTTTAGCGTTAAAGTTCGGGATATTGCCTATCATCCGGTGTACGGGGAGGATCGTCAGGCCCGGATTATAAATATTGGCAAAATACATCAGTACATAGTCGTGAGGCCCTCCCCCCGGGTATTTACTGCGCATCTTATTACGGAAGGCAAGGGCGGTCTCGTAACGGTGATGCCCGTCAGCTATGAAGACAGACCTGCCGTCTATCTCCTCGCAGATCCTTCCGATGATGTCGGGATCGGTAAGTTTCCATACCCGCCTGTATGTTTCATCGTTGTTCGCCACTTCGATATCAGGGCTTCTATCCATTTGTTGGCTGATAATCCCCTCCACCGTTCCATCAGGGTCAGGATACAGGGAGAAGATCGGGCTGAAATTGGCAGCACATTCCTCAATCAATCTCATCCGATCAGTCCATGCCCCTTCCATAGTCCCCTCATGAGGCCAGAACGTCCCTGAACCGAATTCCTCGAGTTTGGCAAGAGCAATAAATCCCTGTCGAATCTTTCTCTCATCTTGTACGGAGAATTCTTCCACAGATGCATAAATCGCCGGACGTTCATCCTTTATTAGTATACCCTCTTTTATCCAATCTTGAAGAAAGCTTTTCGCACGTGTATAGCGATTGTTCTTACTATCATCGTTTGGGAACCGCTTCCCGAAGATCAAACGGACGACATTCCATCTGCTCCGGCGATACAACTCATCCTGGAGCTCGGTTGAAATGACATCCCACGGCGGCGCAATTACCGAATCCAGACGGCCAACTCTCTTTTCATTGTACAATAGTCCCCGGAAGGGGATGACCTGAGCCATACTCACCTCCTCCTATGCCTGGCTAACTGGAATGGTCTCCCTTGTTCTTCACTCTGGTGTAATTTCCCTCTCTATTTCCTCCATCAGAGCGTTCACCAGTTGATTTTCCATTACCTTTCGGATGATCCTACCATGACTGAAAACCAATCCAGTTCCTTTGCCCCCGGCGATCCCAAAGTCAGCCTCCCTTGCCTCCCCTGGACCGTTGACTGAACATCCCATCACTGCAACCTTCAATGGTCTTTTGATATGCTTGACCCTTTGTTCTACCTCGGCTGTTAGCTTGATTAGGTCGATTTCCATCCTTCCACAGGTAGGGCAGGAGATGATGGTTGGACCCTTTTCTCTCAGCCCCAATGACTTGAGGATCTCAAAACCCGTTTCCACTTCCTTTACAGGCTCACCTGTCAGAGATACTCTGATCGTATCGCCGATGCCCTGGGAAAGGATAATCCCAATACCCACAGCAGATTTCAGCATTCCGCACCCCACCGTGCCGGCAGCCGTAATACCGACGTGAAGTGGATAGTCAATCTTTTCTGAGATAAGTTGATAGGCCTTCACAGTCAAAGGCACATCCGGGCTCTTTAGTGATACGACTATATCCTCGAAATTAAGATCCTCTAAGATAGAGACGTGTCTCAATGCACTTTCTACCATAGCCTCAGGAGTGACCCATCCGTATTTTTTGAGGAGGTCTCTCTCCAGTGAGCCAGAATTGACGCCAATCCTTATAGGTATCCCTCTCTCCTTTGCTGCCCTGGTTATGGTTTCTATCCGACCTCTTGGACCTATGTTCCCAGGATTAATCCTTAGTTTATCCACGCCGGCTTCGATCGCCAGCAGTGCCAGTCTATAATTGAAATGAATATCAGCTACCAACGGTATACCGATTTCTCTTTTGATCTCTCGCAAGGCTCTGGCAGCGGTTTCGTCCGGGACAGCCACACGGATGAGTTCACATCCCGCCTCCTCAAGGGTTCGGATCTGTTGTACAGTCGTTCCCACATCCCTGGTATCAGTATTAGTCATCGATTGGACGGCGATAGGAGCATCCCCACCAATAGAGATGTTGCCCACCGTGACTGTCTTGGTGGTCCGTCTCCGTATAACGAAATCCTTTGTAGGTTTTTCAGTACTCATGTCTTCTCAACCCCACATTAAGCAGAAGACCCACGAGGGTCATATTGGTTACCAATGAGGACCCGCCATAACTTAAAAAGGGGAGGGGAAGACCCGTTACCGGGAGCATTCCGACCGTCATACCCACGTTGACAAAGACGTGGAACCCAAGTATGGAAACAAGACCGATAGATATGAGACTGGCGAATCTGTTCTTCGCAGACGCTGCTATCGCAATCCCTCTGTAAAGGAGAAAGAGAAAAAGGGAGAGGACAAGAGTTGAACCTATAAAGCCCAGTTCTTCCCCGATTACCGAGAAGATGAAGTCAGTATGCTGCCTGGGAAGAAATGCCAGCTTTGTCTGGGTCCCGCCGAGAAAGCCCTTCCCGAGAAATCCCCCAGATCCAATGGCCACCTTGGACTGGATAATCTGATAGCCGGATCCCAGAGGATCCCGACCCGGACTCAGGAAGCCAATTATACGCTGTTGCTGATAGGTATGAAGACTTCCCCAAAGGACTGGGGTCAGGATGCCGAAGATAAGGTTGATTATCACTAAACCGGCAGCGGCGACCAGCCTCGGCCTAACCAGATATAGCACCACTGCCAACGCAATTATGAATGTCAGCCATGAGACCCACCAGAAACCGGATACAATGCTGAATAGAGGGGAGAATATTAGGAAAAGGTGCAAGGGCTTGAAGCCTGCCCAGTAAAGCATTGGAATAAGCACCGCACCATAAACCAGGGATGTCCCCAAGTTCGGCTGTTTTGCAACCAGTAACATAGGGATCAATATAATGATAACAGGCACAACAGCGTGTCTCGGTGAGACCCTTTTCTTCCCGGAAAGATATCTACCTAGTGCGAAGACAACAGCGATCTTCGCCAGCTCGGAAGGCTGCACTGAAACAGGGCCGAGATTTACCCACCTGCCTTTGGTTCCGATGGCCGGAACCCAAAGGAGCGATAATATGCATATGCCGTATAATAGATAACTGAACCCATAAAAGACCTTGTTAGGTATAGCAATAGCTACCAGCATGGCTATTAAAGCGAAGATCGCCCAGAACATCTGTTTTTTATGTATATCTTT
>DTYK01000214.1 GCA_012961925.1 Candidatus Latescibacterota bacterium | reverse complement strand
TGAGCCTGTTGGTCTCGCCTTCACCGCCTCAGGTGGTGGCTATCAGGGAGAGATAATCCTCATGGTAGGGGTGGACAATAACCTTACGCGGTCAACAGGGATGACGGTTCTGGAGAACGTTGAAACTCCCGGCCTTGGTGGCAAAATTACAGGAAAGTCTTTTCAGGACCAGTTCAAGGGTCTGCTCGTTGTACCCGAAATAGAGCTGGTAAAAGGGAAAAAGCCTGAGCGGGACAATCAGGTGCAGGCGATCACCGGTGCAACGATCTCCTCACAGGCTATAGTGGAGATAATCAATAAACGACTATCGGAGGTGTTAAAGGCATTTCAACAGGGAGAACACAGATGAGGAGCAGTACCGAAGGACGGTTGTTGGGCGATTTCCTCAAAGGCCTGTGGAAGGAGAGCCCCACTTTCCGATTGTTGCTTGGGATGTGCCCCACCCTGGCAGTCACGAATGCAGCCCAGAACGGTTTTGCCATGGGACTGGCAACCACCTTCACCCTGGTGTCCGCCAGTACCATAGTGTCGCTCATAAGAAAGGTCATCCCCAATCAGGTGAGGATACCATCGTTCGTTGTGGTCATAGCCACCTTCGTCACGATGGTTGACCTGTTTCTAAAAGGGAAATTTCCTGGGATAAGCAAGGCCCTTGGGCCATATGTGCCTCTTATTGTGGTGAACTGCGTCATACTGGGGCGTCAGGAGGTGTTCGCCTCTCGAAATCCTGTACATAGGGCTATTGCCGATGCCCTCGGCATGGGTCTGGGGTTCACCTGGGCGCTGACTCTGTTAGGCGTTATCAGGGAGATATTGGGTATGGGTTCTATATTCGGAGTGCATATAATGGGCAGTTGGTTCAGGCCCTGGATTATTATGATCCTGCCGCCTGGCGCATTTCTGACACTCGGGATGCTGATAGGTTTCATGAACACTCTGACCGGAAGAACAGCCGGCAGAAGTGCCCAAGGCTAAAAGGGGCGTTAGATGGAAAAGATCCTGTTGCTCATTATCAGTGCGGTGCTTGTCAATAATTTTGTCTTCAAGTACTTTCTGGGTATATGTCCCTATCTGGGAGTTACCGGCAGGCTGGAGGCCAGCATAAGTATGGGTTTTGCTACGACCTTTGTGATGACCCTCACGGCCCCAACCGCATGGTTGATTAATAGATTCATCCTTGTCAGGTTCAATCTACCCTTTTTGGAATATGTCGCCTTCATCATGGTGATCGCCTCATTGGTCCAACTGGTAGAGCTGTTTGTCCGGAAGACCAGCCCTGCGCTCTATAGGGCCCTGGGTATCTTTCTGCCGCTTATCACTACCAACTGTGCCATACTATTTCTGGCCCTGTTTCTCGTGCTGAGGGACTACAGCTTCATCCAGAGCCTCTTCTTCGGCATTGGTTCCGGATTAGGCTTCACCCTCGCTCTGGTGATAATGGCCGGCATCCGAGAAGAGCTTGAATTTGCCGATGTGCCGGAGAACTTCCGTGGCGCCCCCATCACCCTGATAATAGCGGGGTTGATAGCGCTTGCCTTTATGGGATTTGCCGGCCTGCCTTCTTACTGAACGTTTGCCCCATTCACATATATCCGCAAAAACAGCAAGAGGAGGTCCTATGGAGGTCGAACAGAAACGGATCATCTGGTTGCAGGGGGCTGGCTGTACCGGGTGCTCCATATCAGTCCTGAATTCGGTTAGCCCTACCATCAAGAACCTGCTGATAGACGAGGTGGTACCAGGTCAACACCTCAGCCTTCTCTTCCATCCCACCATAATGGCTGGAAGCGGAGAGCCGGTCATCGAGGTGATGCTGGATGTCCGTAAGGAAAAAGGACCCTATGTCCTCGTCGTTGAAGGGGCTGTCCCGACAGCGGGGGGAGGTTTCTTCGCTACGGTGGGGGAGGAGGATGGCCGTCCTGTAACGCTGTTTTCAAGGTTTCTCACCCTCGCTCGGGAGGCCTCGGCTATCATAGCTTTAGGGGACTGTTCATCTTTCGGAGGAATTCCGGCCGGCCGTCCGAATCCAACGGGATGTAAGGGAGTTAAGGATATCCTTACCGATGAGAAGCTGGATGTCCCGGTGATAAACGTATCCGGATGTGCGCCACATCCGGATTGGTTCGTCGGGACGGTGGCTTATCTCCTGCTCTACGGATTGCCTGCCCCGGATCAACTGGACGAACTGGGACGTCCTAAGGCCTTCTATGGAAAGCTGGTCCATGAGAACTGCCCCCGACGTCCCTACTTCGACGAAGGCAAATTCGCAAGAGACCTGAGCGAGGAAGGATGTCTGTATGAAGTGGGATGCAAGGGGCCCTTCACGTATGCCGACTGTCCGACCCGCAAGTGGAACAACGGGGTCAACTGGGTCGTCGGGGCCGGATCGCCCTGTCTTGGGTGCACAGAGCCAGGATTCCCCGATATCTGCGGCCCATTTTATCGTAAGATATCCGACCTTGAGAAGGTAAAACCCCGGATCAATCCGCGGTAATTCCGGTCAGGAAAATTGGAGACCCTAAAATGCCGGGCCATTTTGGGCTGCCCTTTCTTTTTGCTTCCTTTTTCCCATCCCCAGCAGAGTTTGTGGGGCTGGAGTTCAGTCTTTAGGCTTTCATCCCCTGATAGACTCAGCGGTTTGTCTTGCCCGGGATGAAATGCTAAAGCATTAACTCC
>DTYK01000213.1 GCA_012961925.1 Candidatus Latescibacterota bacterium | reverse complement strand
GAAGACCGTCGGATTTATCCCTTTCAAACGCAGAAACATATCCATGTCTTCCTCCTCAGGGTCTTTATGTTGTAGGGCTCAATCTCCAAGGTCTCAGGATCCACGAAATATAAGTTCTATTCAGCATCGTTTTTGTCTCCAAAGACCTTCCCGATGATCTCCGCCACACCCCATCCGTCGGTCGAGCATACTCTCGTCGTTGTGGGAATTACCGATAGTCACGATCTCCTCGGACTTTATGCCCATCCTCCGAACTATGCGCTGCAGGTAGTCCCCCTTCCCCCGGCGCACATCCACCAAGGTCACGCCCCATCCGTTGCGCTCCAGCTTGAGGGAAGTTACGCCCTTCTCCTGGAGATACCCGGTGATAATTTCCTGAGCGTAAAGCGCATCCTCGAGGTTGTGAAACCAGAGATAGCCATCTCCGGGTCTTTCGTAGCGATATCCTGCCAATTTGGGAAGGACGCCGTCCATAAGCTCCTTTGCCAAGAGTCAAGTTTCCCACCGCCACTGCTTAGCCTTTTCGTTCCACTCCTCATCCGGCCTGAAACAGTGTGAATCGTAGCCGGCATAAGTCGCTGGCTGCAGGATTGACAGCAGTACGCTTACCCCCAGCTCATCCGATGTCGGAGGACATCCACCGCCTCGAGACGGCCCGGATCAGGTCTATATCTCTTCGTCGGCGTTACGTTCGGCTGCAGTACTTCAGGCGGAGAAGTACCCGGTCAGACAACTGACATTAACCTCCAGTTGCATCGAACGATCAAGGGGCAGCACCTTCGTAACCACCTGTCCCTCCGTCCTGGGAAGATGCTGACGGATGGTCATATAAGGTTTTGTTATGTCGCAGGAGAGGTCGAGAACAGAAGCCCTCTCCCCCAGATCTCTTGTAGGAGAGCTCTACTGGCTACTACCCTATATCTCCTCCAATATCTTTAGCCCCAGGAACAGGCTCCTTGGCAGATGATAGCAGCCTTTCCACATGGAGCCCTTAAGGTAAAGAGAAGGCGTACCGTCCCGGTGAAGATAGCCGAACCACTCCCCGTATGAAGGATCTGGGAAATGACTGAACGTCCATTCGTGTACCCTCTCATACCAGTCCCAATAGACCTTTCTACCTGATAAGTGATAGGCCAACAAAAGGGCATATAGCGCCTCCGTGTGGGGCCACCACAACTTCATGTCCCATTCAAGCTGTTCCGGCGGTTTGCCTTCGGAATCAACGAAATAGAAGAGGCCCCCGTACTCCTTGTCCCATCCCCATTCCAGAGACCAGGCGAGGATCTGCAGGGCTCGGTCGATGATCTTGCGGTCCCTCCTTCGCTTGCCTTCCCGAAGGATAAACCACGCCGATTCGATGGCGTGGCCTGGATTGATACATCGCCCTTGGGGACTATCAAGCCTGCTCCCGTCAGGGGCGATGTTCTCGAACAATGCCTTCCGCTCGTCGCAGGCGTGCTGATAGAGGATTTGATCCAGACAGTCATCCATGATGTCTGCAAACCGCGGATCCGGCGCCACCTGGTCTAACTCCTGAGTGGTGACTAAGAGGATCATGGGGATGGCAAGCGTCTCCACCTTCCTTGTCTCCGTGCTGATGTGGGTTGCCAAATCTCCCTTTTTGACCCGTCCGATCACGTCCCAGTAGAGCCTCTGCGCCCTTTTCAAAATATCCTCATCCCCTGTGGCTTTGGAGTATTCGGCCAATCCTATGATGGCAAAGGTTTCGGAGAAGATGTTCCAGGGCTTATAGAGAGCCCTCCCGTCCCGGGTGAAGGCGAAGTACATTCGACCCTGTGAGTCAAAACCGTGGTCGCATATAAAATTAACTCCCAATGCCGCCACTTCGAGCCATTCTGGCCTCCGTTCCAGTTCGTTATACAGCTTGGAAAACATCCAGACCTGGCGGCCCTCAAGCCAGGCGTATTTATCCGTATTGTACACCGAACCATCACGATCCAGGCAGGTGAAGTATCCACCATATTCTTTGTCCAGAGAGTACTCCATCCAGAAAGGAATGACATCTTCAAGCAACTGCCTGCGATAAAGTTCACACAGGTCGGTTAACCGTATTTTCCTCATATTTTCATCCTCCATTGGATGATCGTCTTTGAGGTTGTATCTCTTCCTACTTTTCAACCAGCTTAAAGTACCCGATCTCCCCTGCATCCACGTGGATTGGCAGGCCCTCACTGACCAATGTCGCTCCTGCGATTTCAGGTCCGTCAATCCATTTCCCCTCCTGTTGACTGTAAAAAGAGAACGTGTAGGTCTTCTGCCCGTCCAAACCGATCTTCCCCACGTCTTTGAGCTTAAACCGAAAATTGAGGTCATCCTCTCTCGGATTGATACCAAACACAGAGACGCCTTTCTTCTCTCTAAGGATCGCTGTCGTGCTTCTGACTGAGGGCGGCGCATCTAAGCAGTCGGTACCGACAAATCGGTCACGGATCTGCTTAGCCTCGGCAATAGGATCGGTAGGCGCTGTAATGAAGGGAGCACAGAGCCCGCCATAGGTCTCCATATCAGGCTCCAGCTCATCCTTGGACGTGGTATCGTCGATGCGCCAAGCGCCCGGCCAGGAGCCGCTCATGGTGGAAAGCGTATTCGGACAATTGTCCGTCCAGCCATTGGCAACTACTACGCCGTGTCCACCGTTAATCCCCTTCGAGTCATAGTACATCATGATGTTGTTCGGCGGGGGACCACCTGGACGCTTGAACCATTCGATCTCCTTGCCCCAGTGGTAAACAAGATACTCTCGCCAATCCTGGTTGTAAAGGCCGTATTCCTCCTCGCTCCAGAAATAGGAATCGTAGAGGTCAATCTTATTGCAGGGCAGAGCCCACCCCACTGGCACCTTGCCCGCCACGTTCATCCGCTCGATCCGGGTGGAACTTCCAGGAGGTGCATCTATAGCGCCGTATTTCCGCATGTTGTGCCAGAGGAATACTTTCTGTCCGGCCATAAAGATGTAGTGGTACTCAATCTTGACCACCGGCTCATACTTCGGTGAAAAAGTGACAGTCTGCACCACGTGCACCGAATTGGGATACTCCCTCACACGAAAGCGCACCTTTCGGGTGTGGTTCACCTCCCGCATGGGGGTGAAGAGAAGGGCGATGCCATCCCACCAGTAGGTAAGTTCATCGCTGTGGTATTTCATCCTCCCATCCCAGGGTGTATCGGTTCCAACAGCCACGTAGTACATCTCCTCACCCCACACTGCCCCCCTGAGTTCGCCCACTGTACAGGACTCTGGCTCGATGGTCTCGCAGTAACCGCCCTCGGCACGGGTCTTGATCTTCCAACCGCTGATACCAGGAAAAGCCGACGAGATGACGACCTGATAAAACTCGTTCTCGACCACAAAATCCTCTCGACCATCTCGACTCACGTCGGCCAGCCGCCACCAAATCCCGCTTCCGGGATAGCCCTTCAGAACAGGGATGCGTTCTTCAAGGCCTAGCTCAGGATTTTTCTTCCAGTCCATTGTACAAACCTCCCTTCGTTATATGACAAAACAGCGAAACACATCTGTGGAAACTTCGCCATTCCCCCTTCAATCCTATCCTATTGAGATCGGGGAACAATTCCTCTTGTCCTTTGAGAGTAACGTCACCTGCCACTTCTTCCGCAACAGTCGCGGTCTTTTGGGGCAAATAGATACAGATTCCTGAGATCGTAAATTTCTTCAAGATCCTCATTGGTGACCCCACACTTGGCGAGAATCGCCCGGTGATACGAGAAATCCCCGAACTCCTCGAGAGAATGGGCGTCAGTACCAATGGCTATCTTCGCCCCTTTCTCCAAGCACCTTCGGATGAAATACCCATCGGGGTCCCTGGAGGGAATTCAATTCTAAGGCGACACCGTGTGCTATAGCCGCATCAACCAGAGGGTCCACCACCTCCATGGGAACCTCCATTCCACTCCAGGTGAAGATCCTGGTGGGATGCGCCAGGACGTATATGCCCTTTTCCAATAGCTTCAGGGCGATGTCCAAAAACTCCCGGATGCACCGTTTGGAGCTTTTGTCCTCCTCCACCGTGCAGGGGAGCCAGTGGACCGAGCCGATGAGTATGTCCAATTCTTTCTCGATCCCCGGAGGGATCATCAGGTTTCCTTCAAAGTCGCAATCGGCCTCCAGTCCCACTAAGACTCCGTTTTGGGCGTAACGGCGGATGGAGGAAATGTGTTCTCTGATGGCCTCCTCTGCCCCTGGGTGATGGCGCTCGATCACATGAGGAGTCCTCAGGAAAAACTGGGGAGATTTGCTATCCCATACCTCACCCGTGCTGAAGGAGTAGAAATGTGAGCTGTGGTCGGTGATAGCGAACCCCTTTAGGCCCTTTTGTTCCATCAACTTCACCAGGGTCTGAGGGGTCATCTCAGCCCTTCCGCAGAAGGAGCGATTGGTGTGCACGTGGCAGTCGAAGTTGAATTGCATCATATCCCTCATTTCAGCATCGGGGCCAGAACTTCCCTGGCGAATCGCAGTTTGACATCTCGTATCTCTATGGGGTTACATCGGCCGCCACCGATTTCCATATCGAAGAGGTTCCGGTAGCCTATACCCTTGAGGACAGCTATGACGTTTATCCAGTCGATGTTCCCCGAAAACGGCATCCTGTGCTGGTCGGCTGTCCCGTCATTGTCGGACATGTGGGTGGCCCAGAGCCTGTCCCCACACTCCCTTATCGCCTCGGGGATGTCCATGTGGAGACAATTGGCGTGGCTGGAGTCAAAGCAGATGCCTAGCGCTTCGGAGCCGACAGCTTCTATCAACTCCCAGAGTTCGTAAACCCAGTCGCAAAATCCCTGAGCTGTCCCGTTCTCCAAACAGACGCCCAGGCCCCATTTCTCCGCCTTTTCACAAAATTCTCCAAACGCACTTACGTTCAACTTGGTAAAATTTGCCTGGTGGATTCGCTGTAACCCCCTGACAACCGCAGGGGTTGTGCCCCATGCACATCCGGATGTTTTCTTTGGCTATTTCGTTGGCCTTATCCAGGATGGGAGCGTATTTGATCGTCAGGTCATCCATCCTCGTCCCCTTAATGAACTGCTAAACCCTCGCAACACGGCGTTGCCTGAGGGACCCTCCCCAGAGGCCCCATACCTCCTTATATCCTGATCGGATACGTTCCAATCTCCCGCCATCTCTCTATCATCCTCAGGACATTGCTCCATGGGGTGTCCTCAAATAGGACATCGACAGCAGATAGGATAAACCCTCCCCCCGGAGCGAGGGTAGAAATTGCGAAGGTAACCGCATCCCTTATCTCGTCCCTGTTCCCCCTGCCGAGCGTTATAGCAGAGTTCACCCCTCCCCAGAAGCAAATCCTTTCTCCAGCTTCCCTTTTGAGCCGGGACAGGTCAGCCTTGCCTTGAACGGGGTCTACGTTGATCAGAAGGTCGATACCAAGCTCAAGGAATACATCCAGAAGCGGCATTATACCAGTGCTCATAATATAGCCGAACTTCTTCCCGGCTTGATGCACAAGCTGAATTTCCCTCCTCAAGCGGGGGGCTAAACTCCCGATACAGAGACGGCGACCAGAAATCCGAACATTCGTACCACCCTCTATGCACCACAACATCTACCAGTCCAGAATCTAATAGGATCTCTATATCCTGCATCTCCTTCTCGAGCAGGATATCCAGAAGCCGATGGACGAAATCCGGCTTGTCGATCGCCGCCATGATGAGGTTCGTGATGCCCATAAGCCATGCGGCGCAATCCCCGAAACCGCCGGCCTGACCCTCTATCAACACCTGGCGCTTCCGGGCGAACCTCTCGACCCTTTCCACCTTCTCCTTGAATTCTTTCATCTGCTCCCCACTCGGCGGAAAGAGGAGATAGGGGAGCTTTTCCAGATCCTCCGGCTCCTCCACGGGAAATTTCCTCGACCGAGGTATATTGTGATCTCCTATAAGCGGAACATCATCTCCGTGTGGCCAATCCTCCGTCTGCCACACGACCTGTCTCACCGTCCCTTTAGGCGTCTCATACTCTTTGCACAGGAGAGGATATGGCTCATCCGCTCTCACCTCTCGCCATGTGCGAACGGTGACTTCGGGATGATGTTGATAGGGAACCCTTATCGAGATGGTATCATCAATTCCCAAAACTCAAGAACCTTTCGGCACGCTCGAATTCGTCCCTCCATCTCAGGTGTGAAGGCGGCTTCCATCCGAACGGTCTCAATACAAGAGGGACATAGTCAGCCTCTTTATGATCGATGGCCATGAGCATCCGCTCCTTAGAAGATAAAAATCCCCTCATCTTTGACCCTCCTCGTACAAAATGAGAAATCTTTATTGTAGCGGGTCTACTCCATCCATTGGCCTATAAACTCGTACAAGTAGCTCATATCATTTTCGCCTATGCTCTTGTTGCGCAGAAGGCCCCTTAACTCGCTGCTATACCAGTCGTTTCTTTTTCCTCCTTATTCCCCTCCCAGAGGAATGGGCTGCGAAAATCCCGAATTCACATCTATCCTCGGCTCTACTATGCCATTTCCGTTTACGTCGAACCAGAAATAGAGGAGGTACTCCCCCGGCTTCAATGCCTCAAAAGTAAATATCCCAGAGCTATCCACTTCTATGGAAGTTAGGGGGGTGCCAAGCGCATAGGCACGCCGCACCCCTATGCCGAGCAACTGCTCCCGTTTATAGATACCGCCCTGTATGCGTTCTCTCTCCCGGAGTTCCCCCTCGATCTCCAGAACCCCTCGAATCCAATCCACACCGGTCTTCAACCTATCCTGATCTATACGAAGGGCTTTGATATGTTCCTTGAAATGCCCTGTCCCCTCCAACTCTACGTAAGTGGTCTCTCCAGGTTCAACCTGAACGGGTCGGCTGTAGGTCAACAGCCTCAAAATCTTCCCTGGCTCATAGGGAACATAATCATTGGCCACTTCCATAACGTAGAGAAAGCGTTTCCACGGAGCCACGCGCTCGAAGGTGAAATGTCCCTCGCTATCGGGTTCTGTGCGGCGTCCCCAGAAGCGAGGATGGTAGTCCTGCACGTGCCATTCACTGCCGGCAAGCCCCACGATGATTCGGTGTTCCCCATCGTAAGCTATTCTGCCGGATATAACGCCCATATCCCGCTTAGGGTCAACTGGAGGAGTGGGAACGTGATCCGGATTGATGAGGCTGATGACCGCATCGGTGATGATCCTCCCTCTTCCAGGGTCGAAGATGGAGCTCTTGGACTCATAGGTCACCTTCTCGATCTCCTCCACCTCAGGACAGATGTACCCCACACTGCCCCCAGCGATGGTGACGAGGATATTATACTTATATCCTACCTTCTCTCGAAACCTGTCCCCCAGCTCAACTGACATCTCGGCCGGGACTATGCCGATGGCCGCGTCGTTTAGGATTAAAGCCTGAACGCAAGTTCGAGGCTCCCTCCATGATGGATGCTCCGGAGTGATGTCGGGCGGTTCCCCAAATCGCCAGGGATGGGTCTTCCCGAAGGGTAATTCTATGACCTTAGACCGGAAGATCATCGTCACATCTTTTCTCGTCTCAATCTCCTCCACCAACTTAAGAACGGCCTGCCCTACGGTAACCACCCAACCCTTTCGGTCCACACCATCGACCCCCACTATGAAATCGTCACAAGGCCAGAGATCCCCCCCGGTCCCGAGCGTAAAGATGGTAAACAGGGGTCGGAATTCCCGCTGTCCCTTTTCAAACATCTCGAACATTGCTTTCAAGTTATGTTTCATCTCTACCCATTGGCGCACATATCCAGGCCAGCCGGGACCATGTTTGGCAAGTCTCTTTCCGCCCCACCAGATGTGGAAGTAAGTGGGATGGGGAGGAAAATTGAAAAAGACCCCACGGACATTGCCGTCCAGATCATCGATGCGCATCACATAGAGACGGGTGCACACCTTCCCATCAGCAGCACGGCCCCTGTTGATCGCCATGTATTCGGGCAACTGCTTCATCCCAAAGCCGATCTGGGCCTCGAACATCCCGGCCAAAGCCTCCTGTACGGCCCTGACCCCCTGTGCGGCGAGGAGGTCTCGTACTCTCTCGACCACCCTAGGGTAGGAATGGTTATGGGTGGCAGCTATGATGATCTCCTCCTCTTCCAGATCGGTCTGAGCCGCGATTTCCCGCTGGATGTGTTCGCTGGCCTCAAGCCCCAGACCAACTGCATCGAAGACGACCAGCGCCCTTCTGAGGTCCTCCACCTGAAGGATCAAGACCTTGACGTAGATCTCCCGGTTGTAGAAAGAGTCCGTAGGCGCTTGATATCCGTGTGAGGGCTTTACGGGCCAGGGAGGAGCGATATTCGCACTCCCCATGCCTACCTTAATGGCCCCCCTGGCGCTCTCCTCAACTACCTCTCCTAACTCAGCCCCGGGTGCCCCCAATGCACTACCCGGACATAGATAAGCGACAAGGAACAAAAGAAAAGATAAACTTACGCATTTCATAAGCCTCCCTCCTTTGATAGTTCCTCCTCCTTACTTAGTATTCTCCTCTTTCCTTGAACCGCTCAGCCAAGCGGCGGGTGAGGCGAATGTAGAGGTCCTCGTATTCCTCGCAGGGCTCGATCTGGGTTCCCTCCCCCCATTCGTTCCAGGAGCAGATGACGATAAAGGGAGGATCGTACGCCATCGCCTTCTCCCAGATGGCCTCGTAGAGCCTGCCCAATCCCCTGCTTGCCACCCTTCCTGGGATGTGCCAGCAGCGTCCGTCGAATCCCGGGGCCACGGGCAGGGCATAGAAGAGATCCTCCTTCCGTGCCACTCGCACGATGTCCTCGTAACAGCTCGCAAACCCCTCCGGGGTCCATCGATCCACTGGAACGTTGTATTGGGTTAAGCCCTCGAACAGCCTGCCCACCCCCGGCCGGGCTGCCTCCCCTGCTACGATGGCTATCCCCTTCATCCCTTCGGCTTCCAGCCCCTCCCTGACCCTCCTCCAATCCTCCCAAGTGTGGCGGCCGAACGTCTTATAGGTGAAGACACAGAAGCTCCCATCCATACGAAGGAAATGAGGGGAGTCAACGAAGCGGCGCACGAGCTCGGAAATCTCGGCCACCATGCGCTCCACTGGATATCCCCACCAGCCGTAGCTGTCGTACCAGGGGCAAAGCTTAAACTCCACCCTCAGCTCGTCCAGCACCTCCACCATGGCCTCCAGCGACTTGAAGAAGTGGGTATGGGCGATGGGCTGATGGACGACTTCGCCGTTGGGGATGGTGCAGTCCCAGAGGAAGCCATCTATCCCTGCCTCAAGGGCCCAGAGGACGTGCTGCTTCAGGACCTCGGGGTCACGGGTGTCGTAGAGACCCAGGGTGGGGTAGAAGACGCTGTAGCTATCACGCCTGCCCGGCCCCACCATCCT
>DTYK01000212.1 GCA_012961925.1 Candidatus Latescibacterota bacterium | reverse complement strand
CGAGTACTTCCATGCGATTAAAGAGAAAGGGGATGAGGACTCCGAAAAGCTGAAGAGGATCCTCAACGAGTTCAAGTGGAGAAAGAAGAGGGTCTCCTGAACCGATCCTTGAAGCCGGATACAGCCCGATGACTTTCCTTAAGAGCTTCACATTCATGACCCTTAGCAATGGGATTATCTTTGCGATAGGGCTCGCTAACACCGTCCTGATAGCCAGGACCCTCGGGCCTACTGGCACAGGACATTATGCCATTCTGGCCACCACAGTGATGATCCTGTCGATGCTTCTGGGGGAGGGGATCAAGAGGTCAAACGCCTATCTTGTTGGTGAACAAAGGGATAATGCACCGCAACTGTTTTCCAACACGCTCTTCTATGGGGCTACGGTAGGCATTGCCTTGTCAGCGGTTTTTTTTTGAGCGGTGGTTTAACCCCCTTGGGTAGCTTCGGCGAGAGGAAAGTTTTGCTCCTGGTCGCCTTCCTCGTAACCACGTCAACAGTCCTGTTTCAGGGCCTTCAATCGATTTTCCTCGGTCTGGAGAGGATGATCGAATATAATGTCATCCCTATCTTCTTTTTCGCCCTCTATCTTGGTTGTAATTTTATTGCCCTAAAGGTCGTCAAGCTGGGTCTCTCAGGTGTTATGCTTAGCTGGCTGCTTGCCAGCGTGTTAGCCTTTTTGCTCAGCGCGTTTTTACTGAGGAAGAACGTCGGGATCGGTACAAGTTTCAACAAAGCTCTGCTCAGGTCTTCGCTTCGTTTAGGGTCCAAAGGGATGTTGATCAATCTCCTGCTTCTGCTGCTTTTTCGAGCAGATATCTACCTCGTAAACTACTATCTTGGGGCTGGGTTGGTTGGTGTGTATCTGATAGCCGTCCGTTTTGCCAAGATGCTGCAGGAGATGCCAAACATTGCCGGAACAGTGCTTTTCTCCAAGATCGCCTCCGATGCTACGGACATGAAGGATCATTTGACCGCAAAGGTCAGCCGAACGATCCTCCTGGTAACCTTCGTGGTCGCTGTTGTGATTATCCTCCTGGGAAGGCAGTTGATCCTCCTTCTATTCGGCGTACGCTTCGTTGATGCCTATCCTCCGCTGATCTATATGCTACCGGGCATTCTGGCGGTAGCCTCGGGTTCGGTTGTTAACAGTTACCTGTGGAGGAAGGGCTATCCAATAATTGCCCTTCTTGCTCCTGCCCTGTCGCTCTGTATAAATATCGGTTTAAATGTTCTTCTGATCCCGACCCTTGGGTTGATAGGCGCAGGCCTGGCGACGTCGGTGGCATACATATTATGGGGGGCGTTGATCTTCGGTTATTTCGTCCGAAATTCCACGCTCCCGGTTCGGGATCTGTTGCTGGTGAGAATCTCGGACCTGGCCTTGAAGAAAGGATGAGAGATGGAGTATGCCTTAGATAAGAGGGAACGGTTCAACAGGAAGCAATATTTCGCTCTTCTTCTTGTCGAATTCCTGATCCTGTTTCTTGCGCTGATCCTTCCTCCTGAGAAGGCTCTCCTTTTGGCCTTAGGTCTGGGAGGAGCGGTTCTCATCTTCCTTCTTCCCGTCTATCCTTTGATCCTCTTTCCGCTCATGGTGGTTACGTCCGCCCTTGATGTGAGCGGACAGATATTGCCGGACACAAGGCTCTTTACCACCTTTAACACCCCCATAACAGGATTTCACCTTGTGGGCTCGGCGGCAATACTCTTCACTCTGGCGAAGCTATTTTTTGAAAAGCGTACCCGTCTCCCACGGCTTGAGTTGACCATACCGCTCGTGTTCTATCTTACGGTTCTTGGCATATCGGTGGTATATTCGCCCAATAAGCTTGAGGGGATGACCCACTTCATCAGGATGTCGTTTCTGGCCTTGCTTATATTTGTAACCGTTTTCTTAGTGGAGACCAGGAGGGCCGTCACCTTGGTGATAGCATCGGTTGTGATCTGTGGTGTAGTCTCTGCGGGCTGGGGTATCTTCCAGGCGCTCACCCAGCGATACTTCCTCCCGGCCAGCTTCGTGCGGGCAGCAGGGGCCAGTATACCGAGAGCTTCAGCATCTTTCTATAACCCTAACAGTCTCGGTACATTTTTGATGCTTGCCACCCTGCTGCCTGTCGCCCTCCTGGTCAATCTCAGACTGTCCCGTCGGGCAAAGGTCGCCTTGTTGGCGGCAATCGCCATACTTCTGGGTGGATTGCTTACAACGTTCTCTCGCAGTAACTGGCTTGCCACGGGCTTTGGTATCATTTGTATAGCCTGGTTAAGCCGAAAGCTTAGGTCCATCTTCGTGCTTTTTCTGGTACTTCTCATCATAATTGCCGTTGCCGCAATCATCTCCCCTAACTACGCAGATCTTGTCCTTGGGCGGTTCACCTCCATCTTCGCTACGTTCAGCGAATATAAGTCAGTGGCCAGGGTCTCCAGCGTCTCCAGGCTCCACTTCATCAAGGGAGCCTATTCCATGTTTCTCGATCATCCCCTGACAGGCATAGGTGTCAGAGGGTTTCCGGTTCTTTTTGAAAAATATAAGCCTGTTGACTTCCCGATATGGATCCCCACCAGGGAATCCCACACCTATCTGGCTACGGTGCTTGCAGAATTGGGCATAGTGGGTTTTGCCGCTGCGTTATGGTTTGCGTTCGTCGTTCTTCTGGCGGGTATCAGGGCGGTCAGGGAGATTGATGATCCCTATCTGAAGGCGATAATGATCGGCCTGGTCTCGGTCTTTGTCGGATTCCATGTCAGCATGTTCTTCACTGCTGACATCGGGAACAACTTCTTCTGGCTGATGATCGGGATGCTGTTTGCTGTAAGGAGGATCGGCCAAAATCTTGAGGAGCAGGCTTGAAGGTCCTTTTAACATCACATCTCTTCCCTAACAGGGTTGAACCGATCTCAGGTGTATTCATCAAGGAACAGGTGGACTTCCTCCGGCGGGAATGCGAGATAAAGGTGGTTGCTCCAGTACCCTGGTTTCCACCTGTAGGAGGGTTTGGGAGGTGGAGTCAGTTTAACGAGGTCCCCTGGCGGAGGGAGCTGGATGGGATCGAGGTCTTCCATCCGAGATACCTGATATTCCCGAGAATGGCGGTAATTTCAATTGCCTGGTTTACCTACCTGCTCGCGCTCTACAAGGTCGGAAAGAGGCTCGATTTTGATATTATCCACGTCCATACAGCCTACCCTGAAGGGGTCGCCGCTGTTGTGTTTGCCAGGATGACCCGTAGGCCGGTGATAGTGACTATCCATGGGGCCGACATTAATGTCTTCATAAAGCGGAGGGCCCTTCGCAGGATGATCGTATGGGCACTCTCTCGGTCCGACGCTGTCATCTCCATAAGTGAGGAACTCAGGAGGAAGATAGGTCCACTGGGTGTTCCAGCCGAAAGGGTGACGGTGATCCCCAACGGTGTTGACTTCCGGCTATTTCGCCCTATCCCCAGGGATGTGGCGGAGACCGAGAAGGGGCTTTCGAAGGGCAAAGAGAGGGTTGTTTATATCGGCAGGTTTGATCCTCGTAAGGGACTTGCTGTGCTCATCCGGGCAATATCCATTCTGAGCTCCTCCAGGGATAATATAGAGCTTCTCCTGGTAGGGGCCAAAAGAGGGGATGAGGCAGAATTTGCCGGATTGGTAGAGCGTTTAGGCCTGACCGAGAGGGTCACATTTATAAATGAGGTGCCGCTCACCGAGGTTCCTCTATGGCTTTCAGCGTCGGATCTGCTGGTTCTTCCGAGTTTCACTGAGGGTTTACCTCTCGTGCTCATCGAGGCCCTCGCCTGCGGTAAGCCTGTCGTCTCAACCAGATGTGGGGGGCCTGAGGAGATCGTCACCGATGGCACCGGACTCCTGGTCCCACCCGGAGACCATCAGGCCCTGGCCGAGGCGATAGCATATGTGTTGGATCACCCTGAAGAGTATAATCCTGTCCAGATAGCCACTTACGCCCGCAACCGGTTTGACCTGGAGCGGATATCGGAGCGGATCATAGATCTGTACTCCTCCGTTATCAGGAACTGAAAGACGGCGTAGTGCTCCACTGCTTCAATATGGCCTAACGGCAAATTGGAAGAGGGGAAAGGAAAATGAGATTCAAAGGGATGAAGGTCTTGGTCACCGGTGGGGCCGGTTTCATCGGCTCAAACGTCGTTGAAAAGCTGTTGCAGGAAGGTGCCAGAGTCAGGGTTCTCGACGATCTGTTCACGGGCTCAATGGAAAACCTGCCCCGGTCAGACTCACTGGAATTTGTTAAAGGGAGCGTGACTGATGAGGATCTTGTGGATAGCGTTGTGAAGGGGGTTGAGATCATCTTCCACTGTGCTGCACGGAACATTATAGCCTCAACTAAAAATCCGAGGGACGATATGAGGACGAACATAGGGGGCACTTTAAACATGCTGCTTGCTGCCCGCAGACATGAGGTGAGAAGATTGATCTATGCCTCCTCAACCTCGGTTTACGGGAACCCTCGTTATCTACCGATCAATGAGGATGACCCGTTGAATGTTTTGACCCCTTATTCGGTCAGCAAACTGGCCGGTGAACATTATTGTATGGCATTTTACGAATCCTATGGCTTGTCGACGGTTTCCGTAAGGTACTCGAATATCTATGGACCCAAGCAGAGTTTCACCAATCCATACTGTGGGGTTGTGGCAAAATTTTTCGAGGCTATCCTTCATGATAAGCCCATCCCTGTCCACGGTGATGGATCCCAGACAAGGGATTTTACCTACGTGGACGATGCTGTCGAAGCCACGTTGTTGGCCGCTCTCTCTCCAAAGGCGGAGGGGGAGGTGTTCAATGTGGGGACGGGAAGGGAGACAAGCGTTAATGAGCTTGCCGACCTCATAATTGTCCTCTTTGACTCTGAGGCCCAGGTTGAGTATGTCGACCGGAGGGACATCGACAACATCCGGAGAAGGGTGGTGAACATCGAAAAGATCCGGAAGAAGCTAAAATGGATCCCGATGGTCACGCTTGAAGAGGGCCTCAAAAGGACCAAGCGATGGATAGAAAGTCTATGAGAAGAAAGGTCTGCATCCTCACCTCCGCATACTACGTATTTGACGGCAAGATATTTCATAGACACGCCAGAAGCCTCGTGAAGGCCGGGTATGACGTGATATTGATCGCCCAGCATGACAGGGACGAGATCATCGATGGCGTCAGGATCGTTGCATTGCCGAAACATAAAAACAGATTTCAGAGGATTACGAGCACGACCCTCAGGAGCCTTTTGGTGGCGATGAGACAGAAGGCGGATGTATACCACCTCCATAATCCGGAACTGTTGCCGGTAGGGGTGTTGTTAAAACTCTTCACCAGGGGAAGGATAATCTCAGATATCCATGAGGATTATCCAAGACATATCATGTTAAAGGATTGGATACCCTCTCACCTGCGGAGGATATCAAGTCTTTTGCTCGAAAGGCTCGAAATGGTGACGGCAAAGTATTTCGATGCGGTTACCACACCAACTGACCCACTCACGGATCGATTCCGATGTGCGAAGAGAAAGGTGACACTCTATAACTTCCCCCTGCTTGGTCTGTTCAAGAGTCCGGGTGAACGTATCGCCGGGCCCAATCTTGAGTTTGACATAATACACATCGGCAGCATCTCGCAGCCGCGCCTCTCCTTTATGTTCGATGTGGGCCTTGAATTGAAGAGGGGGGGGTATGATTTCAAATGGTGTCTTCTCGGTACCCCCCCGGAGATAATTAGGTGGTCAGGGAGCATCCTGGACCGATATGGTCTCAAGGACAACTTCGTCCTTTTAGGTCAGGTCCCACATACGGAGGTGGTGGGGTACCTTAACAGGAGCAAGGTAGGGATAAACCACCATCCCCCGCAGCAGAGGTTCCTGGTGGCCATCCCCATTAAGCTCTTTGAATACATGGCCTGTAGCCTTCCGGTGGTCTCCAGCGATCTCCCTTTAGTAAGGCGGTTTGTGAAGGATCAGGATTGCGCTATACTTGTAAGGCCGGATGACGTGGGAGAATTCGCTGCCGCCATCGGATTCTTATTGGATAATCCGGAGAAGGCAAGAAGTATGGGGAGTCGCGGAAGGTATCTGGTGGAGAACGTGTACAACTGGGCCTGCGAGGAGAGAAAACTCCTTGGTCTTTACAGCTCTGTAATTAACAGATAGAGATAAACCTCATGTTTAAAGGGCTTATTGTAAATGCCGACGGCTTCGGTTTTACCGCTGGTGTGAACAGGGGCATCATTGAGACCATAGAGAAGGGGATAGTACGGAGCACAAGTGTCCTTGCGAATATGCCATCTATAGATGAGGTGGCCGATCTGGCAAAGAGGTTTCCGGATATAAGTATCGGGATTCACCTGAACCTTACCGTGGGCAGGCCTGTATCGCCGCCCGATGAGGTTGGATCTTTGGTGAATGAAGAAGGGGAATTTCTCGGGGCTGCCTTTGTTGGGAGGCTACTGTCAGGGGGGATAAGGATGTCGGAGATGATTTTGGAATTGGATAGGCAGGTGGAGAGACTGCTTGAATTTGGGGTTAAACCTACCCATTTCGATGGTCAGGAGAACAAGCATCTCTATCCCCCTTTCTTCATAGCAGCCATTAAGGTGGCAAAAAAGAGGGGGATTTCGATGATGCGGTCCCACAACCGATATCTGTTCATCCGCACCAGCCGCAGGGGGATCAACGTCGCAAGGTATTATCTGTCACACCCCCGAAGCCTTGGCACTCATTCATTTGCGCGGCTGTTGATGTTATTTGCTCATCTACAAGGTCTAAGGACCGCTGACCGATTGATTACACCTGGATATGCCGATGAGAGCAGCAAGGTCTCCCTTAGGAGCTGGATCGGCATAATAGAGAACCTGCCCAATGGGATAAACGAAATCTATTGCCATCCCGGCTATGTTGACGGCCGATTGGCCGATTACACATATTACGTTAAGGAGCGGGAGATCGAAGTCAGCGTATTGACCAGCCCTGAACTCAAGAAGGCGTTGGCAAGAGACGGGGTGCAACTGATGTCGTTTAAGGACCTTCAGAATATCTGAGATGGCAGACCGATGGAGTTCATCAATCTCTGGACAGGACGAAGAGGCCATTCGACGGGCCTTGCTTCTCTGATAGCTGTGGGTGATATCATGCTTTCACGGGAGGTTGGTGAAAAGATATCCCGTTTCGGCCCCCGCCACCCATTTAGAAAGATCAGATCTGTGCTCTGCCAGGCTAATGTGGTGTTCGGCAATCTGGAGGCCCCTCTCTCATCGAGGGGCAGTCCGGTTCCCTTCGTTCAGACCAGCTTCAGGGCGGATCCTGCAGCCGTCGATGGCCTGGCGTGGGCGGGCTTTCGGGTCCTTTCTGTTGCCAACAACCATATCTACGACTACGGAGCAAGGGCGGTTGAAGATACGATCTACATGCTTAAAGGCGGCGGGATCGAGCCTGTCGGTCTGGCGAACTCGCCTGAGGGGACGGCCCAACCTGTCGTCGTGCTGGCAGATTCAGGGATAAGGATAGGGTTTCTTGCTTACACGTCAGCATATAATGCGATAGATCCCCGTAATGAGTATACTGCTGCACCCATCGATCTGCCGATGATAGAAAGTGATGTCAGACGGATGAAAGAGGAGGCGGACATCTGTGTGGTGTCGCTGCATTTTGGATATGAGAACGTCGAGTACCCTCCCCCTGAGTGCCGCGGACAGGCCCGAAGGGTCATAGAATTCGGAACTGATCTGGTTGTGGGCCATCATCCCCATGTGCTTCACGGGCTGGAGCGGCATCGGGACGGTATGATCGCTTACAGCCTGGGCAATTTTGTCTTCGACAATCTGAACGAGAGGAGGAGGGAGGGCGCTGTTTTCCGCGTCACCTTTGATCGGGATGGGCTCCGGGCGGTTGACCTTCTTCCTATCTGGATCAACGATGATTACCAGCCACAGGTTGCTTCTGAAGAGGCGACCGATGGCATCATAAGGAGAATAAAGAGGTTATCGAGCTATCTTGAAGATGGGTCGAGCGACAGGAAGTTCTGGCAAAGGGCGGGAGTAGATTTCCTCTCGAATCAGAGGACCGGATTTTCCGTCTCTATCCGACGGGATGGGCTGTACGGGGTCCTCACCCGTTTGAAGCGCTTCAGGGTTTTTCATCTAAAGCTTCTGCTGTTTGCACTTATCCACAGGATCAGGATGCTCTCAGGATGATAAACAGGCTTGCGCAGCAGATATACTACCGTTGTCCTGTTTTGCTCCAAGATATTGCCCTTAACATCTACGGGTACTGGCAGGCTAAGAGGAGGTTTGGTGGGGAATTTTCTGCAATACTCGAAGGGTTAGAGCGAAGCCAGTGGCTAAGTCCATCTGAACTTGAGGACTTGCAGAACCGATGTTTGCAGCAGCTCATCGTGCATGCTTACGAAAACGTCCCTTACTACAGGCGGATATTTGAAGAGAGGGGGTTGAAACCTCACGATATAAGGACTAAGGAGGACCTGGTGAAGCTGCCCTTCTTGACCAAGGGCTTAATAAGGAAGAATTTTCGTGCCCTTTTGGCCGTAAATATCCCTTCATCAGCGAGCACGCCCTTTTCTACGAGCGGTTCCACAGGCCAGAAGCTGAAGTTCTATACAGATAGAAGGCTGCGCTGGGAGTACAATTACGCGACCCTGTACAGGTTTTACCGGTGGGCGGGTTTTGACGCTGGGGAACGGAGGGTGACCATCGCTGGAAGGTTTTTCACCAATCGGCCTCCCTACTGGCGTTTCAATCGATGGGAAAATCAACTTCTGCTGTCGACTCACCATCTCGATTCTCGAACGGTGGATCTCTATCTGGATCAGATAGAGCGGTTTTCGCCAGAGGCAATTCAGGGACACCCCTCTGCTGTCTATTACCTGGCAAAACGCCTGGCAGAACAGGGTCGCGTTCTTCCTGTTCAGACCGTCCTCACCACCGGAGAGCAGCTTTTCTCCGATCAACGGGAGCTGATCGAGGATAGGTTCCAGTGCAGGGTCTTCGATGCTTGGGGCCAGGCGGAAATGGTGGCCATGGCCGGAGAGTGCGAGAAACATAAGGGGTATCATGTTGCTTCAGAGTATGGTATAGTTGAGGTCGTTAAGAACGAACTCGGCAGAGATGACCTTGGCGAGATAGTGGCAACCTCCCTTCAAAACTATTCAATGCCCTTCATTCGCTACAGGACCGGTGACCTGGGGGCTTTTGCTGATCGTTCCTGCCCCTGTGGACGGGGCTTGCCCCTGTTAGGTGAGCTCGAGGGGCGGGTTGATGATGCGTTGCTGGCACCTGATGGTCATATAGTGCTTCCCGTGGCCTTCCGGACCTCGTTCGCAAAACTTGAGTATCTCGATCAGTATCAGTTGATCCAGAAAGATAGGGCTTATTATCAGATGTTGGTACTTAAAGACAGACCTTTAACCTATGCAGAGAGACGGGGGATAATGAGGGTCCTGCGCTACTACCTTGGCTCCAGCGCTGAGATCGAAATCAAATCGGTTTCCCAGATACCCAGAACCCCACGGGCCAAACAGCGGTTGATCCTCAGGGAGGTCCCCATCACCCCCCTGAGGGGAAAGAGAAGATGAAGATAGCCCACATCATCGGTGCAAGGCCGAACTTCATCAAGGTCGCTCCAATAATGGAGGCTATGAGGAGACATAACTCGGAGGCCGGAT
>DTYK01000211.1 GCA_012961925.1 Candidatus Latescibacterota bacterium | reverse complement strand
CACTTCCCCATCTGAAAAAGGCCCTTGAGTATGTCCAGAAGGATCCGAAACGTTGGGACCGGGAGCATCAACTGGTCAAGCGTGGTCATACTTGCGACACCTGGGATTTTGAAATCCAGGAGAGCTCAGAATTTGTGGGCGAGCGAGCCGTGGTCGCCACCTGTGATCAGAGCGGCTACCACCTGGCCTATCGAGTAATGGCGGAGATGTACCGCCATCTGGGTGAAGGTCGACGGGCGAACGAATTTCACCGCCAGGCAGAGGACTATCGCCGACGAGCTAACGACCTACTCTGGGATGGACAGAAGTATCTCCATCATGTGCACTTGACGCCGATTGAACATCCCGGTTTCGACGAATCCCAGCAGCTTGCCATGGGAAACGTCTGGGCAATCACCAGGGGGCTGGCCAGCCACGCTCAGGCAGTATCGATCATCAACGAGTACCGCCGACGCCACCAGCAGACCGGGGATGCCTTTCCCTGGTGGAGCCTTCAGCCAGGTTACCCTGATGAATTGGGTTACTATGATGGGCCCTACTGCCGTCAGGGTGGCTACGCCAACGGTGGCCTTATGCCCTGGGTTGGTGGGGAGCTTTGTCGAGCATGCTTTGAACACGGCATGGAGCAGTACGGTCTGGAGCTTTACAGGCAATATATCAAGCACCTGCGCCGGACTGGAAATCGGGTGCACGTCTGGTACTGGCCCGATGGACAGCCGGGTTTTCGCACCACCAATGAGGTACCTTACACCGGCTGGGGAATGGCCCAGTGGCTGGAAGCTCTCATCGAAGGTATTGCGGGGCTAAAAGACATAAGCGGCCAGATGAAAAAGATGGAAGTTGCTCCCCGCTGGGCGGCCACCTTAGAGAAAGAAGTTCTGGCCACGGTGCGCTACGCTGTTAACAACTGCTATTTCAGCTATCGTATGAAGGTTGATGCGGCGACGAAAACCCTGCGGTTGCAATATACCGGCTCAGGCCAGACTGTCCTCTTCCGGATTCTGCTTCCCGAGGGCTGGTCCCCACAGTCTATTCGGGTGAAAGGAGAGCCCTCTGAGTTCAGGCAACTGAAGATTGAGGAAAGCCTGTATGTGGAGTTTCCCTGTTCCATTGAGAAGCTCGGGGAGGTGGAAATTGCTTGTTCCTGAATTTCTTCACCTCTCGTGCGGTAACTTGAATGTGATCATGGACGGTATGCCTTTTGGATGCTGGCGGTATTTGAATGTTCCATCACTGGTTACTGAAATGACAAAGATGCGCTTTGAGCTTCTGGGGACCAGCATGATACCACAACATTCCGATGCCAGAGTGCTGGATCAGTTCATATATAAATGGAGTCATTTCAAGGAGATCATCGCTTCAGTGCTGGTGGAAAAGTATACCGATATCGCCAAGGCTGGCTGGAACGTCACCGAAGAAGAGATCAAACGTGATGTAACCGATTTATTCTCCCGCAATTTTGAGAGGTTTATAAACTGAGACTTTTCCCCCTCTTCTCTTGAATTCATATCGGCAGGAGACACTCATTCTTGCAGAGTCTAAAAACCGGCTGGAAGGATTATGAGCTTATCCCCGATAATCCGCATTTATCCCATGGAGAGCCAGGGACAGAGGACTACAAGCTTATCACAAAAGGTTAGTAGGGGTACAAAAATCAGATAAATAAGGAGGAGTCGATCTGTGGTTGATGGACCACGTGCAGTGAAACCCGAAGAGTTCTGGTCCCTTGTTCAAATGGTGAACAAGGTATTCCGGGCCAAGGGTGGCGATATGCAAGCTGAGTTCCCTCACGTTTTTAATGCAGGAAACCTGAGTAACCTGCGAGTGATAGTGGAAGATGGGCAGGTGGTTTCCCATGTTGGCATCGTCTTGCGTGATGTGACAATTTATGGTTGTCGGTTGACTGTTGGGTGTATTGGGGTGGTAGCCACCGCCGAGGAGTATCGGGGTCGGGGACTTGCGTCAAAGCTTCTGATCGATGCCTTTGCTAGGATCGAGGAGGCAGGCGGGTCGTTGATTCTGATCTCCGGTGGTCGAGGTCTTTATCGTCGTAACGGTTGTGTCCCAGTGTCGCGGGCAACGCATTTCGAGATTCCTCGCTCTTTCGCGACCAAAAAGGCAGATCCCAAACTGGTTCTTAAGGCCTTTAAGCCCGATGAGATCCCTACCGTTTCGGCATTATATCGCCGGGAGCCGGTACGGTTTCTCCGGCCAGTGGAAGACTATCGTTATTTCCTCGACTCCGGCATGGCGATGGATCGCCCATCAGGCCTCTGGTTGATAAAACGAGGAAGTCGAGCAGTGGCTTATGCAGTCGTACAGCGAGCCACAACTTCTGCTGCACCTCATATCGTCGAATATGCCGGCGACAGAAGGGCAATTGTCGAAAGTCTGGCCATGATCATCAGCTACAACGGTGACACAGATACTTTAAACCTTTCCGTCCCGGTGGCTGACGAGCCCTTTCGCTGGCAATTGAAAGAGCTTGGCTTGACACCGGTCGGGCAGGAAATGGATGCTTGTGGTTGTACGGTACGAATCCAGAAATTTCCACTGTTCTTGCAGTGTATACGTCCATACTTGACAGAGATCCTCGACAGTGAGGTTGTGCGTAGCCTCAGGGTTGAGGACTCAGGCCCCGATGTCACCTTTTACCTCGAAAAACAGAGGTTTACCCTGCTTCGTGATGACGCCACTGCTTTGGTTTTCGGAACTCCTGAAGGCATAGAGCACCGAATTTTGGAAGGGGACGGAGGGGCTGTTGCGGAAGTCCTTGGGAAACTTTTTCCACTCCCGGCCCCATGGTACGGGCTGAATTTTGTTTAAACGCACTCTGTTTGTAGAACCCTGGAATCTGCTGATTTAGTGGTAATTGAGCGTCAATAGGCCATCAGCTCAGCCATTTTGGATAAAAGGAGATTCAGGCTATTGAAGAACCCCACTATAGGAGTTGAGGCGACCTCACCTGTCAGATAGTAAATTCGGAGGGATAGAAATGGCGGAGGAGGGTTACATAATCGTTCTCGTAACTGCAAGTTCTGTCGAGGAAGGAGAGAGGATCGCTTCTGTTCTTCTTGAAAGAAAGGTGGCCGCCTGCGTAAATATCACCGGCGGCATACGATCACTCTTCTGGTGGGAGGGGAAGATCGACCGGGCTCACGAGGTGCTCCTTATTATCAAGTCGAAGGCTGCACTTCTGGAGAAAGTCATAGGACTGGTCAAGGAAAACCACAGTTACGATGTGCCCGAGGTGATTGCACTGCCAGTGATTGGAGGTAGCAAGGCCTATCTGGAATGGATGGAGGGTGTCATACCCCCGGCAGGTGACGATGAGCCGACGTAATCCAGTCGATCCATCTCAAGGGCAGTCCGTTTACGGCCTGATCGGGGATTTTAACTTCATAGTATAAGAATTTCCATTTCTTAACCACAGATTAACACAGAGGTTCACAGAAAATAGGAAAACCCTTTCAAGTTTTTGTAATCATTTGGCAATCTGTGATTTATAATTTAATAAGGAGGAATACCATGTATCTAAGAGAACTCTTTTCGTCGCCTCCATCGGCGTATCGGGGAAAACCGTTCTGGGCATGGAACGGCCTGTTAGCCGAGGATGAGCTTCGCCGGCAGATCCGAATACTTGATCAGATGGGACTGGGTGGGGCGTTCATGCACTCAAGGGTGGGGCTAGCCACCCCATATCTGTCCGAGGAATGGTTCGATATGGTAAGGGCCTGCGTCGATGAAGCTCGAAAGAATCAGGTGGAGGCGTGGCTTTACGACGAAGACCGCTGGCCTTCCGGGGCTGCTGGAGGGCTGGTGACCAGAGATGTGCGCTACCGCCAGCGTCGCCTTCAATTGAAGATCATAGACCCCGAGGAATTCGAATCAAACGGCGAGGAGTTGGGGATCTTTCTGGCCCGAGTTGACGGCAACAGGGCTTCAGGAGTCCGCCAGGTCCGGCCCGAGGAAGTGGCCAAAGCGGCACCAGGGGAAAAGGTGCTGGTCTTCTATTGTAAGATAGCCGATCCTTCTCCCTGGTACAACAACCAGACATACCTGGACACCCTGTCGGCGGAGGCCGTGCACAGGTTCATCGAGGTCACGTACGAGGCCTATGCCAGAAATATCGGCAAGGACTTCGGTTCCACGGTGCCGGGGATATTCACGGACGAGCCAAACCATGGAGATCTGAACCTGGACGCGCACGGAGGTGAGGCGCCCTGGACGGAGAAGCTTCCGGATGCCTTCAAGGAAAGATACGGATACGACCTGCTTTCCTATCTACCTGAGGTCTTCTTCCAGGTGGACGGCGAGGAGTTCTCGAGGGTGCGCCGTGACTATCACGACTGCCTCACCTATCTCTTCTCCCGAAACTTCGGGGAACAGACCGGCAAGTGGTGCGAAGAACACAATCTCCTCTTCACCGGACATGTGTTAGCCGAGCAGACCCTGCGCAGTCAGACTTCTGTCGCAGGCAGTACCATGCGGTTTTACGAATTCATGCAGGCTCCGGGCATAGATATCCTGTGCGGTCAGGGGCTGACGAGGCCGGGTGGGTGCCCGCCGGAATACGCTACAGCCAAGCAGTGCAGCTCCGTGGCACATCAGTTCGGGAGGAAGTGGATACTGAGCGAGCTTTACGGCTGCACAGGCTGGCATTTCACCTTTGCCGAACATAAGGCCGTCGGCGACTGGCAGGCCGCCTTAGGCGTGAATTTGAGATGTCAGCATCTGTCGTGGTACACAATGGCCGGCCAGGCCAAGAGGGACTATCCGGCTTCCATCTTCTTCCAGTCGCCCTGGTGGCGGGACTATCCCGTTGTCGAGGACTACTTCGCAAGAGTCGGAGTCCTGATAACCCAGGGGGAGCCGGTGCGGGACGTCGCCGTCATCCATCCTATAGAGAGCGCCTGGGGCCTGTTCTATGCGGATGTGAAAGGGCCCTTGGACGAGCTGGAAGAGCGATTCGAAACCCTCCAGAACCTCTTGTTGGAGGAGCACTTCGACTTCGATTACGTGGACGAGGATATCCTGTTTCGACATGGTTCGGTCGAAGGGGATTGCCTGCGTGTGGCCGAAGCGAAGTACCGAGTGGTGGTCGTGCCGCCGATGTCCACCGTGCGGGAGAGCACCCGGAAGGTGCTCGCAGAGCTGCTGGAGGCCGGCGGGAAGGTGGTATTCGTAGAGCCGGTTCCCGGACGCGTGGACACCCTGCCGAGCGAGGGGGCTGAAGAAATGGCGGAAAGGGCCGTCCGAATTCCACTGGAACGCAAACCCCTCGTGGACGCCCTTCTGCGGGTCGGGCGAATCCGGCGGGTATCGATTAAGACGCAAGAGGGGGAGGAGTTCCGCCACGGCCTCTACATGCTACGCCACGATGCCGAGACCGGGCGCTATTTAGCCTTCATCTGTCACACCCGACAGGACGAGGAATCTGGTCCTCTGACGGTGCGGATGCCCGGCAAGGGACAGGTGCAGGAATGGGACCCAGAGACGGGCGAGGTGTTCTTAGCTGATGCCGAGCAGGATGGAGAAGGAGTGGCGATCCGCACCGAGCTTCCGGGGGTCGGAAGCCGCATCTTCGTGGTGGAACCGAATCCCAGGCAGGACCTTATGCCCCGCCCGAAGTTCGAGGAAGTGCGCCGGCAGGCCATAAAGCGACAAAGATGGCGAATCCTCAGGGACGAACCGAACGCTTTCCCCTTGGATATCGCCGAGTTCTCCGTAAGTGGCGGTCCATGGCAGGGGCCGCAGGAGGTGCTGAAGATAGATATGGCTGTGCGGGATGCTATGGGGCTCCCCCATCGGGGAGGCAGGATGTGCCAGCCCT
>DTYK01000210.1 GCA_012961925.1 Candidatus Latescibacterota bacterium | reverse complement strand
TAATGACCCGGCACTGTCAATAGAAAAAAGGCCCCACACCCCTATCACCATTTTTTTCTTGCAATCTACAGCAAATTATTGCATTATTAAATCGTGTCAGTAACAGCTCCGGGTTTCCTTTCGGCCTCTGAAGGTGTTAAAATCGATCTGAAATTCTGAAAAAGGATGATGGTTCTATGGCACATTGCCGTATTGATCTGTGGTTTTCAATCGTCCTATGTCTGTTTGGTCCTGCTGGATACGCGGGCCAACTCAGTTCAGACTCGTCAAGCACACTTCCCGTTTTTCAAGCTCTCGGTGTTGTGGAAGGAGAGGAGAAGATCGCTTATGGTGATAACCAGGGATATCTCCACATCCTGAAAAAGAAGGGAAGAGGCTATGTGGAACAGTGGAGGAGCAGGGACTTGGGGGGCAGTATTGCGGAGGTCTTTATTCGGGACATCGATGCTGATAGTCTCCTTGAACTTGTTACATACACCTCAAGGGGCAGAATATTTATCTTTGACCTCCGATCCTACGCAGTAATGTGGCAAAGCAGTGAATCTTTCTTCACGAATATCAGCTCCATGTCCATCGAGGATGTGGACGAAGACCCATATCTGGAGATCATTTTCTGCGCCGACTCCCATCTCTATGTCTATGACGGCAAGAGCCTCTTTGAACAATGGAGGAGCGAAGAGGAGTTTCAAGCACAGGACATACTAATAGCTGATGTGGATGGAGATGGGCAGAAAGAGATCGTCCTGAACACAGGCTGGGTTCTTGACGCCAAGTTCCATGACATCGAGTGGCAGTCTCCGGAGCCATTCGGGGAGAGACTGGGACTTCTTGATGTGGACGATGACGGGATACCCGAGCTCCTCGGCGAGTTCTCAGGAGGGTTTCTTAAGATATGGGATATCGACCTTAAAAGGGAGAAATGGTGAGTTTGGACCGATAAACACGCCTTTTTAACAGTTGACATTTAATTGAAAGCGATTATATTTTAGCACAGGATGCTCTCTATCTCATCTTGTATGGTATCTTAATATAATCAGGAAATACGTAATGAACACCGAAACAACCAAAAATAAGAAGTGAGCAGGTTGGTGGAGTGAAACGGAACCCACCCTGAGTCATCGCATGATGTAGGTTGCCAAGTGAATATAGAAAGGAGGAGGTTATGGCTAAAGAGGTAAGGGTCGGCTTGATCGGCTATCAGTTTATGGGCAAGGCCCACAGCCATGCTTACAGGGATGTATCGATGTTCTTCGACCTTGACGCTGTGCCTGTGATGAAGGCTATCTGCGGCAGGAGGGAGAACGCAGTGGCGCAGGCAGCGATAAGGTTCGGCTGGGAGGGTTATGAGACCTCGTGGGAGAGGCTTATAAAGAGGGATGATATCGACCTGGTTGATATCTCAACTCCCGGTGATACCCACAGGGAGATAGCTGTGGCTGCAGCAGAGGCTGGGAAGCACATCTTCTGCGAGAAGCCTCTCGCCAATAACCTGGCTCAGGCAAGAGAGATGCTGCAGGCGGCAGAAGAGGCGAAAGTCAAACACATGGTGGCCTTCAACTATCGGAGGGTCCCGGCCGTGGGGCTGGCGAAACGGCTGATCGATGAGGGCAGGATAGGGAAGGTCTACCACTGGCGAGCCGTTTATCTGCAAGACTGGATCATGGACCCGGATTTCCCTCTGGTCTGGCGGTTACAAAAGGAGAAGGCGGGGTCAGGTCCGCACGGGGACCTTAACGCCCATATCATCGACCTTGCACATTATCTGGTGGGAGATATATCCGAGGTTGTTGGGACGGCCGAGACCTTCATCAAAAGGAGACCGCTGGTGACGGCTACTGATGAAGCTCTGGGCGCTAAGGCCGGTAGGGAGATGGGGGAGGTGACCGTGGACGACGCAACCCTATTCATCGCCAGGTTTGCGAACGGTGCCCTCGGGACCTTTGAGGCGACCAGATTTGCCGGGGGGAGGAAGAACCATAACCGCTTCGAAATAAATGGCAGCAAGGGGAGTATAGTCTTTAACCTTGAGAGATTGGATGAACTTCAGTACTACTCCAGGGAGGATGAGCCTCATATCCAGGGATTCAAGACTATCCTGGTTACGGAAGGCGTACATCCTTACATCTCGGCCTGGTGGCCTCCAGGACACATAATCGGTTGGGAACACACCTTCATCCACGAGGTTAAAGACCTCATGGACGCGATCGCTGGTGACCGGATGCCTAGCCCGAGCTTTGCCGATGGTGTAAAATGCCAGGCTGTACTGGAGGCGGTCTCGAAATCTGTGGAGGAGAGAAGCTGGGTCAAGGTGTCGGAATTATGAACTGGAGGGGGGAGCCAGCGATCAACAGTGCTGGTTCCCCTTTCTCCGTCTGATTTCACATCGGAGTTAATGCTTCGGCATTTCATCAAACCTTGGCGTGACGATATGCTGAAGGGTGAACTCCCTAAGGTCGGAGGAAAGTTGCCATTGAATAACGGATAGTAAAGATTGAAGGGATCTGGATGAGATCTTTAGGAGGATAAGTTGTATTGGAAGGGGATTCAATCTGATCTCAGGGAGCATTATCACACCAGGGGTGAGCATAGCCTGACCATCCTGTTCAGGGGGTAGAGATGACCGAGAAAAGGCGAGGACAAATCGAAAGGGCAACCACCGAGACCCGAATTGAGCTTAAATTGACCCTGGACGGAAGCGGTCAATACCAGGTGAAGACGGGAATCGGCTTCTTCGATCACCTTTTGTCGCTTTTTGCACGACATGGTTTCTTTGACCTGGAGGTCTCCTGCGGGTGTGACCTTGGAGTTGATACCCATCACTGCGTGGAGGACGTAGGGATATGTCTGGGGGGGGCGATCGACCAGGCCCTTGGCGACAGGACCGGCATCACAAGGTATGGGACGAGCTATGTGCCTATGGATCAGTCTCTTGCCAGGGTTGTGATAGATCTATCGGGCAGATCTTACCTGATGTTCAATGCTGATTTGAAGATGGAGAGAGTGGGGGAGTTTGAGACTGAGCTGGCGCAGGAGTTCTTCAGGGCAGTAGTTGACAATTCGAAGATGAACCTCCACATCGATCTACTGCGAGGCACCAATGGACACCACAATCTGGAGGCGATCTTTAAGGCCTTTGGCCGGGCCTTGGACCAGGCATCTTCGCTGGACAAGAGGTTAAAAGGGGTACTCTCCACAAAGGGGATGCTTTAATTGATCCCTGAGAGGTATGAAGACTTCAATTGTCATTCCTGTCTACAACGAGGTTGGCACTATTGCTGAGGTCATAGGGCATATCTCACATCTCTACCCTAACGCTGAGGTTATAGTCGTTGACGATGGTTCCACTGACGGGACGCGTGAAATCCTTGAGAAGGTTGTACAGGACAACCGGCAACATGGCATCCAAGCTCTGTTTCACGAAAAGAACAGGGGTAAAGGGGCTGCCGTTCGAACGGGGCTGGATCAAGCGGTTGGGGAGATAATCGTCATCCAAGATGCGGATCTCGAGTACCATCCGGAAGACTATCCGGTAGCTGTGAAGTTAATCGAGGATGGTTATGCAGATGCCGTATATGGAAGTCGTTTCCTCGGTCCACACCGTTGTTTTTTGTTCTGGCATTATGCAGCCAACAAGCTCCTCACTCTCCTTTGTAATATGCTCTATAACACCATCCTTACCGATATGGAGACCGGCTTTAAGGTCTTTCGTGCCGATGTGCTCCGTTCGCTCGACATACGGTCTTCCACCTTTGATTTTGAGGTGGAAGTGACTGCTAAGCTGTTGAAGCGGGGTTACAGGGTCTATGAGATCCCCATCACTTATACCGGTAGAGGATACGAAGAGGGGAAGAAGATCACATGGAAAGACGGATTTCGTGCAGTGTGGGCCATAATCAGGTACAGATTAGCAGACTGAGTCCTCCTTTTATCGGCCTTTGTATTGTACGGTGATTAATCTCAAGGCCAAAGGGGACTGAGATAAAAACATTATGGGGAAGAAGGGCAAAAGGAGCAAACCGAAACCCAAGGTCGAAAGGACCCTCCGGTTATCCAGTGGCAGACGTATAAGGGCAGAAAGGGCCGTGGTGGCTGCAGTTCTGCTCGTCAGCATGATCCTGTGCATCTTTGTGTTTGATCCAAAGATGTCCATAAGCGGTGACAATGCGGAGTTCATTATCCTCGCTAAGTCCATTGTTACGGGTTATGGAATGAAATATATAAACAGTCCGAACCCAACGCCCAGCACGAAATACCCATTTGGATTTCCTCTATTGCTTGCCCTAATCGAGTTTATCTCCCCAGGTAATTATATTGCCATGAAGGTAATGGTGGTGTTATTCTTCCTCTCTTCCCTTCCGGTTGTTTATCTTCTGGCAAAGAGGCATGTCGGCGTCCTTCCGGCTTTCGCTATTATGTTATTCTCTGGCATTAGTCCCCACCTGCTGGACTTCTCCCATCAGATTATGTCTGAGATACCCTATTTGTTCTTCTCTCTCTTAGCCCTCTTTCTGTTCGAGAGAGCTCAGCCCTTGCCACGGATCTTTACAAGCCGTTGGCTCATAAGCACCTTATTGATCTTGATGTTCTCCTATTATGTGAGGTCAGTGGGCATTTCTTTGATCTTAGGTGCGGTAGCCTTTTTCCTGCTGAGGAAAGACTACAAAAAGGCCCTCTTTGTGATGGTAGCCGCTATCGCCTTGGCGCTTCCCTGGTATTTGAGAAACACCTACCTTGGCGGAAATAGCTATCTAAGGCAACTTGTCCTTATCAACCCCTATCATCCTGATCTTGGTCGCATGGGCGTCGGGGATCTCATCGATCGTATTAAGACCAACCTCAATATCTATCTCATGAGGGAAATACCCCGCGTAATCCTCCCCACATACTACAACATAATCTCTGCGCTAAAGCTATTGAAAACAATGTGGTTGGTTGCTATCCCGCTTATCGGAATAATACTCTATGGTCTCATCAGCTCCTTACTGGAACGAAAAAGTGTGGTACCGATCTATCTCCTATTCTTCTTCGGGATCTGCCTGCTTTGGCCTTCGGTCTGGTCTTACCTGAGGTTCATCGTTCCTGTTATCCCTCTTCTGCTGCTGTTCTTCTTCCAGGGCCTGACTCTGCTCTTCCGCCGATTAAAAGTTCCACCCGTCGCTCTGTTTTCGATTCTTTCGGTGCTAATCATAATCTTATTGTCGTCCAACATCAGTGGTATCTTGACCTTAAAGAAGCGAACAGCAGATTATCCCCCAAACTGGAAAAACTATTTTGTAGCAGCCGAATGGATAAGAAGGAACACCGCCCCTGATAGCATTATCTCCTGCCGAAAGAAGCTTCTGATGTATTTAACATCCCACAGAAAAACAGTAGGTTATGCTTTTTCAGAGGACCCTGATCTCGTAGTTGGACGGATGGAGCGGGATGGTGTAGACTACGTTGTGGTTGAGCAGCTTGGCTTCGGTTCAACCCCCCGGTATCTGATCCCTGCTATCAGGACCCATCTGGACAGGTTCAAGGTGGTGTTCTTCGTGGATGACCCGCCGACCTATGTTCTCAAATTCATACGCTCCTGACCAACGGTTGAAGACTACATGCTCTCCAAAGGCAGTTAAGGGAAGTGATAGTTTGAATGTCTGTCACATCGTTTCGACCTTCCCGAGGGCTCTGGATGACCCTGAGGTTCCATGGCTTCTCCAGTGTATAAGACGTCTAAAGGAAAAAGGGCTGGAAGTCAAGGTTTTTGCCCCTGCCTTTAAGGGCCTGCGGGATCAGGAGATATCCGGGATATCTGTACACAGGTTCAGGTATTTTTTCAGACGATGGGAGAACCTGACCCACGACGAGGGTGCACCCAACAAGCTCAGGAAGAACCCTCTCTACATATTTGTGGCGATATTTTACATCCTCTTTGGAGTCATAGATATTATCAGGTATTGTCATCGGGAGAGATTTGATATTCTCCACGTCCATTGGCCCTTTCCACATGGGATCTTCGG
>DTYK01000209.1 GCA_012961925.1 Candidatus Latescibacterota bacterium | reverse complement strand
ATGTGTACGGGACCTATGTGCTCCTTGAGGCTGTGAGGAAGTTTCAACTGGAACGGTTTGTGCAGGTATCCACGGATGAGGTGTATGGTTCGGTGGAGAGAGGTTCTTCCAGGGAGACCGATCGGCCAGACCCCAGCAGCCCCTATTCGGCCAGCAAGGCAGGAGGCGATCTGATGGCCCTGGCTTACCATACCACGTTCGAGGTGCCTGCAATTGTAACCCGTGGCAGCAACACCTTCGGTCCCTTCCAGTATCCCGAGAAGCTCATCCCCCTTTTCATCACCAACGCCATAGATGATCAGCCCCTACCCCTTTACGGTGATGGGTTGAATGTGAGGGACTGGCTATACGTGCTCGACCATTGTGAAGCGCTTGAGGTGGTGCTCAGCAGGGGACAGCCCGGTGAAATATATAATATAGGCGGGGGTAACGAACACACCAACCTTGAGATAACCCATCTGATACTCCGGATCCTGGGTAAGCCTTCCACGCTCATCCGTTACGTAAAGGATCGCCCCGGGCATGATCGTCGTTACTCCCTGGATTGCTCCAAGATCAGAAATCTTGGCTGGAAGCCCCGTCACGAGTTGGAGGACGCGGTGCAGGCCACCGTACGGTGGTACTTGGAAAACGAAGGGTGGTGGAGAAAGATCAAGGATGGGGAGTACCGCAGGTACTATGAAAGACAGTATGCTGAGCGGCTGCGAAGTGGGAAGTACACAGATCCCGGGACAGGGGGATAACAACGGGGTTATATCGTGATCAACATCGGCCAGATTGGGGTTGGGGCTTGGGGGAGGAATCTACTCAGGAACCTGACCGGGCTTTCAGACTGTCGGGTGGTCTGTTGTGCGGATATCAGCCAGGCGGCTCTGGAGAGGGTTAAGCAGATCTACCCTCACATCCGGGTTTCGCAGGACCCGGAGGGGATCATCGCTGACCCGGAGCTGGATGCGGTTGTGATCGCAACCCCACCTGCAGGGCATTTCCAGATGGCGAGCAGGGCCCTGAAGTCAGGAAAGGATGTGTTTGTGGAGAAGCCCCTTGCCCTAAGCTTGCAGGATGCCCAGGAACTTGTGAGGCTGTCCGAAGGGAACGGCAGGATCCTCATGGTAGGCCATCTGATGGAATACCATCCGGCACTGGTGCAATTGAAAGGATATATAGAGGAGGGTGAGCTGGGAGATATTTACTATATCTATTCAACAAGGGTAAATTTAGGGAAGATCCGGAGGGATGAGAACGCGCTCTGGAGCTTTGCCCCTCATGATATCTCGATGATCCTCTATCTCCTCCCGGATCCACCTGTCAGGGTGACGGCTGTTGGGCAGTACTATATCCAGAACGGTATAGAGGACGTTGTGTTCATGACGCTCCATTTCAGGAACGGGGCGATGGCCCACATCCACGTGAGCTGGTTGGACCCGCATAAGATAAGGAAACTGACGGTTGTGGGAAGCAGAAAGATGGCTGTATTTGATGATACCCAGTCAGCGGAGCCGATAAGGATCTATGACAAAGGGGTGGAACAGGGGCTTGATTATCAGTCGTACGGAGAGGCATTGGCGCTGAGGATGGGGGACATCCTCATCCCGAGGGTGAAGATGTCGGAGCCCTTGAGGCTGGAGTGCGAGCATTTCATCGACTGCGTTATCCACAGAAGGAGGCCACGTAGCGACGGGGTAGATGGGCTCCGGGTGGTCCGCATTCTGGATGCAGCCCAGAGGTCTATGGAGGCTGGAGGCACCCCGGTCGAAATAGCCGGTTGAGGGCCGGCGGGTTGTGGGTTATATTTACATATCATTCTTGAACTTGCATATGCCGACATTGAATCGCCGGTATGTACAGCAGCATCTATCTGAATAATAGAGCTGGTTTTCTTCAGACGACCAGAAGGGGGTGTTAGGAGATGTGTCGGACATTGAGGTTGATTATGGCATCTGTGGTTGCTTTCTCCATGGTTACGACTCCGGCTTTTTCGCAGGATTTAAGACAATTGATCGAAGAGATGAAGAAGAGGAAGACCGGGACAGAGGAGGCCCCGAAGATCGAAACCATCGGTCTGGAAAGGGAAGAGGAGAAGCCCAGGCTCATACCGGGGGTGGAGATCCCCGAGACGGTACCTCTGGATAAGCGTATTAATCCGGAGGAGTATATCGTAGGTCCTGGCGATGAGTTCACCATCTACCTGTGGGGACTGCTCGATGAACAGCAGATCGCCAGTGTGACACCGGAAGGGAAGCTGCTGATCCCATATGTTGGAGCCATAGACGTCTCCGGCAAGACCCTTGCCCAGGCTCGCCAGGAGATCGTGGATAGGGTGAAGGATCGCTATGATAAGGTAGACGTCTCGGTGGTGCTGAGCAAGCTGCGGAAATTTCGCATCTTCATAACCGGCCACGTACGTAACCCGGGAAGCTATACGGCCTGGCCAGTGGACCGCGCCTGGGATGCTATTGAGAAGGCGGGAGGAGTGAGCGGCAATGGTTCAAAAAGGAACATCCTGATCCGTCGTCAGACCGGGGAGGTGCTTCACGTAGACCTTGCTCGATTTCTCAAGCTTGGAAGCCTGGAGGACAACCCCTATATGAAGATGGGAGATGTGATATACGTGCCCGTAAGGGGTGAGATCGTCGCCATAGTGGGCGAAGTAAACGACGAAGGAACCTATGAGTTTAAGCCAGGTGAGAACGTAGAGGACATTATCGAACTTGCGGGTGGAGTTAAGCCGGGAGCTGATCTTCGTATGCTTGAGGTCGTGAGGTTTAAGGAGGATGGGATGACGAGGGAGCGGATCTTCCCTAACATTGTCCAGAGCCCCGGTGGCGATGGCGAGGCAAATCCTGGGGATGATCCATCGGCTCAACTTCTGGGGCTGAGGTTTCCGCTTCAAAAGGATGATCAGATCATCATCCGCAAGATCCCTGAATGGCACCCAAAGAGGGCGGTCAACGTGTGGGGTGAGGTGAAGTATCCTGGCCTGTACCCCATTGAAGAGGGCAGGACCACGCTTACAGACCTGATCAACCAGGCAGGTGGTTTTACAAAGAGGGCTTCGCTTCGGGATGCGAAGGTGGTCAGGTGGCAGGCCCGTGAGATCCGGGATCCGGAGTTTGAGCGCCTTTTGAAGATGTCGGTTGACGAGATGACCGATCTTGAGTATGAGTACTTCAAGACCAAACTAAGGGAGGAAAGCGGGGTTGTTTCGCTGGACTTTATGGAGCTATTCCTTAAGGGTGAAAGGAGCAAAGACGTGGTTTTGAAGGCAGGTGACATAATCTTCGTTCCCCGCCAGCGTGAGATGATAAACATCACAGGACAGGCTAACCGGCCGGGTCTGGTCAACTACGAACCTGATGAGAAGGTCGACTTCTATATAAAACGGGCCGGAGGATATGCCTGGAATGCGGATAAGGGTAAGATGCGGGTCATCAAGGGCGATACGGGCCTCTGGTTACATCCACGAGAGGTTAAACGACTGGAACCTGGAGATGCTATCTTCATCCCTGAGAAACCTGAAAGGGACTGGTGGGAGTGGATAGGTAAGAGGACAGGTGTGCTCGGAGACCTGTTCATGGCCGTTACCACCGCTTATATTGTGAATCAGGTGACCAAATAACCATGGTTGATCATTTGAGGAGGATATCAAATGGATCCTAAGGATGCCAACACACTCGACTATCTCTATCTGCTGGCCCGGAGATGGAAGTTTATAGTGGCCAACCTTTTTGGGGTTTGTGCAGTGGCCGCCGTGATCAGCCTGCTTCTGCCCGAATGGTACCGGGCCACAACCGTAATCCTTCCACCCAAGGAGGAGAAGAAAGGGGGGGAATTTGCCGGTTTTGCCGGTGCGCTGGCAAAGCTTCCCATCCCTGTGATAAGATTGGGTGAGAAGGGTTCCCCTGCGGATATATTCATGGGTATTCTGAAGAGCCGCACAGTGCTCGACTCTGTGGTCTCAAGATTCAATCTGATGAAGGCTTATGATGTTGATACAAAAGAGGAGGCTATTCGCAACCTTGAGGAGAATACCACCGTACGAAAGACCGATGAAGGTCTGATCTCTGTGAGTGTTATAGACAAATCGCCACAGAGAGCCGCCGACATGGCAAATGCATATATAGAGTTTTTGGATACTATCAACCGGAAACTCGGTATCGAGTGGGAGAGGGACAGGTTGAAGTTTATTCAGGAACAATATGACAGGTCTGTAAAGGTTCTCTTGGCTGCGCAGGATTCATTGAAGACGTTCCAGACTCGGTACTATACCATATCGCTAACCGAACAGGCAAAGGCAACGATCGAGGCGGCCGCCGAGCTCCAGAAGGAGATAATGGGCCTGAGGATATCCCTGTGGAGTAAGGAGGCCTCAATGGGGCCAACGCATCCAGAGGTGGAGATGACCAAGAAGCGGATCAAATTTCGAGAAAAGCAGTTGGCAGCGCTGATCTCCGAAGGGAGCAGTAACCCTGGGGATAGCAGGCTATTCTTGCCGTTGGATGAGATCCCAGAACTTCAGGCCCGGTTCTTCCGTCTCCACATGGAGGTCGAAATCCAGAGGGCCATTGTGGAATTCCTGAGGCAGGAGCTGGAGAAGAAACGGATAGAGGCGACCCCGGGCCGCATAGCCACCGTTCAGGTCGTTGACCCAGCGGTGCCTCCCCAGATGAGGGCCAAACCAAAGCGGAAGCTTATCGTAGTGATGTCCGGCATCTTCAGCATCATATTCAGCGTCTTTGCTGTGTTGGCCGTCGAGTACTTCCATGCGATTAAAGAGAAAGGGGATGAGGACTCCGAAAAGCTGAAGAGGATCCTCAACGAGTTCAAGTGGAGGAAGGGGTCGTCCTCGAGCGATTAATCAGCCCGATTAATCAATCAACCAGCCAAACCCATAGGATCTTCTTCTTTAAAGCCTGGTGCAAAGACGAATACTCAATCTGCGACGTTCCAATTACAATGACCTTTCTTCAGAGTTTTTCGCTCAGAATGGTCTCGCAGGGGCTGTTTTTTGTCATAGCCTTTGCCAATAATGTCCTTATAACCAGAGCACTTGGACCGGAGGGAAGGGGTTACTATGCGCTCTTAGCAACCACAGTCGCGGTTCTGGTCATGTTATTGGGCGAGGGAATCCGACAGTCCAATGCCTATCTCGTGGGGAAAAATAGCGATAGGGCACCACAGCTATTTTCCAATACTCTCTTTTATGGCGGAGCGGTAGCATCTGTACTGTTGTTTCTGTATTGGGCTGGCAGAAGGTCGCTTCCTATTCCTTATCTGGGTGATGGTGAAGCGCTCATTCTTTTCACATTACTCATAGCCATTGCAAGCATCCTTTTTCAAGGCCTTGGTTCTATATTGCTGGGTCTGGAGAGGATGATAGAATATAATGTTATCCCCGTAGTCTTCATCTTTTTCTATTTTTGTGCTAACATTCTTGCCCTTAAGATCCTAAAACTTGGGCTTACCGGCGTCATGTACAGTTGGCTTCTGACGTCGGTCCTGACGTTTGTACTGGCAGCCGTTTTCTTGAAGAATATCAGCCGATTGGGACGGGCTTTTGATGCTGGGCTCTTCTACTCTTCGTTGAGGATTGGATTAAAGGCGACCGTAATCAGCGTTATACTGGTTCTTCTCTATCGTTCTGATGTTTATCTTGTGAACTATTTCCTCGGTGCCAAGCTTACAGGGATCTATTCGATTGCAATTCTGTTTGCCGAGATGCTTCAGAAGGTCCCGGACGTTGCAGGGACAGTTCTCTTCTCCAAGATAGCCTCGGCTACGCAACAGGAAGGGGATCAACTCACTGCCAAGGTGAGCCGTGGTATCTTCTGGATGACTCTTCTGGCCGCCCTGGGACTTGTCTTTCTGGGTAGACAGTTAATTCCTTTCCTGTTCGGTCGAAGTTTTGTTGATTCCTATCTCCCGTTAATATTTATGCTGCCCGGTGTACTGGCTGTGGCCACCGGGTCGGTGGTTAATACCAACCTTTGGAGACGGGGCTATCCAACAATGTCCGTTATTGCTCCAGCGGTGGCTCTTTGCGTCAACATTGTCTTAAATCTTCTTCTCATCCCTGCCATGGGCCTGATTGGTGCGGGGCTCGCAACAGCAGTAGCCTACAGTATGTGGGGGGTTTTGATCCTGGGATATTTTTCAAGGAACTCGGCATTCTCATTTCGCGATCTGATATTACTCAGGGCTGAGGATTTCGCCTTCATAAGAGGTTCAAATAACGTTCTGAACTATTTGGTCCACAGATGGAGAAGATAGGATTCAACTCAGATACCAGCTCCGCTTACAACAGGAGACTTTTGTTTATCCTTTTCCTGGTTGAGCTTCTGATCCTATCGTTGGGAATTACCTTTCCGATTAAAGTGACACTCCTCCTTGTGGTGGTTTTGGCGGGCGGGTTCTTCCTTTTTCTCCTTCCAGCTTGGCCAGCGATCCTGTTCCCGGCCATGGTGGTGACGACCGCATTAGACATAAGTGGACAGATAAGTGAGGATTCAAGGTTTTTCACTGCCCTCGATACTCCTATAACGGCCTTTCATCTCGCGGGTGGAGCTGCCATAATATTCTGTGTGGCAAACCTCCTGCTGAAAAAGCGTATGGTTTTTCCCAGGTTGAAATTAACCATTCCGCTGATGGCCTTCCTTTCAGTCATTGGGCTTTCGGTATTATATACTCCCCAAAGGTTACAGGCGACGGTCGACTTCTTCAGAATGATGTTTTTAGCATCGCTCATCTTTGTAACCGCAGTTTTAGTTGAAAATAGAAGGGTTGTGACCTTGGTGATTGTTTCCATTATACTGTGTGCCGTTGCAGCGGCTGGGTTGGGGATACTCCAAGTAGCTACCGAGCGCTACTTTTTGCCCGCTAGCTTCGTACAGGCGGTGGGGGCCCGCATACCCAGGGCGGCAGGAACATTTCATAATCCTAATACTTTTGCTACATTTTTGATGGTTGCGATTGTACTCTCCTTTACCCTTTTGATAAACCTTAAGCTATCATGGCTCAAGATGGTTGCTTTGATGGTTAGTCTCGTTACACTTCTGGGAGGGCTGCTGGTAACTTTTTCCCGAGCCAATTGGCTATCTACGGGCGTTGGCATCTTATTGGTAACTTTATTTAGCCGAAGGTTAAAGATGCTTCTCCAAATAGCCCTGATACTATTATGTATCTTAGTCGTTATCGGATTTATTTCCAGTAATCTGAGAGACTTAATTTTTGTACGTTTTACTTCTATCTTCACTACCTTTAGCGAGCTTAAAAGCGGGGCTAGGATTTCCGCTGCTTCCAGGGTTCATTATGTTAAGGCGGCTATTTCAATGTTCCTGGACCATCCGTTGGTAGGAATTGGTACCCGGGGCTATCCGGTTTTCTTTGATAAGTACAAACCTGCCGAGTTTCCGATCTGGTATCCGATTAAGGAGTGCCATACCTATTTGGCTGTTGTGCTCGCTGAACTGGGCATTGTGGGACTTGGCATCTTTTTATGGCTTATAATCGTGATTCTGAAGGCGGGTATTGCAGCCGTTATGACTATCGGTGACGAATATTTGAAGGCAGTTGAAATCGGGTTAGTATCTGTATTCATCGCATTTCAGGTCAGCATGTTTTTCACTGCGGACATTGGAAACAACATCTTCTGGATTATGATAGGGATGCTCTTTGCGGTTAAACAAATGGGTGAAAAAGCTCAAGCGGAGTGAAGTGTGAAGGTCCTTCTGATATCTCACCTTTTTCCAAACGGAGTCGATCGGGTTTCAGGCATCTTTGTAAAAGAGCAAGTACGATTCCTTAAAGAGAAATGCCAGATTAGTGTGGTTGCACCGACCCTCTGGTTTCCTCCTCTACCAGGATTTGGGAGGTGGAGCAGGCTAAACCAAATCCCTCTTCGGGAAAGCTTAGAGGGTGTGGATGTCTATCACCCGAGATATCTAAGATTTCCTCGGATGGTACTGCCCTCGCTAGTATGGCTCTCCTACCTGTTTGCACTCTTCAGGGCGGCGAAAAAATTGAAATTTGACCTGATTCACGCTCATTTTGCCTATCCTGATGGATTCGCTGGGGTTTTGTTCGCCAGAATAGTTCACAAACCTGTGATAATTACTGCTCATGGGAGCGATATAAATATCTATACTGAGAGAAAGATATTGCGAAGGATGATTGTATGGGCCCTTTCGGAGTCGAACGCGGTCATTGCTGTTAGCGAGAGGTTGAAAAGAAGGATAGATCGACTTGGAATTCTCTCCAAAAGGATAAAGGTCATTTACAACGGTATAGATCTCAAAACCTTCCGTCCAATTGACAGAAGCGTAGCGATTAGCAGGAAAGGATTGTCAGAAGGCAAGAAAAGGGTCCTCTACATCGGCAGGTTTGTTCACCAAAAGGGGCTCAAGGTCTTAATTGAGGCAATGTCTTCTCTACGCTCATCTAGGGATGATGTGGAACTTATCCTGGTAGGCGCTAAGGACGGGGATGAGGCAGAATTCGCCAAAATGGGAGAACGCCTGGGTCTTACTGGGAAGATACTCTTCGTTGGCCAGGTGCCCTTAGCTGATGTTCCCTGGTGGCTTGCCGTATCAGATGTCTTCGTCCTGCCAAGTTTCTCTGAAGGGTTTCCTCTTACGGTCATTGAAGCCTTGGCCTGCGGCAGACCGGTTGTTTCAACAAGATGTGGAGGACCTGAGGAGATCCTCACTGAGCAGACTGGGCTCTTAGTCTCCACCGGAGACCCTCAAGCCTTAGCCAATGCTATCGGTTATGTGTTGAATTACCCCGAAAGATTCGACCCGGAGCAAATAGCCTCCTATGCGCGCCGAAGATTCAACCTAAGGAGAACATCAGCACAGATCATGGCTTTGTACTCATCGGTAATGAGAGATATGCCGTCTTTACTCTATCAGTCAGACTGAAGGATCGATGTCGTGGGAAGGGAAATGAATGCTTGTATGTTAACTTCAGCACACCAACCATTTGATAGCCGCATATTTCACAAAGAGACAAGGAGTTTAAGCAAGGTCGGTCATAACGTTACAATAATTGCCCCGAAGGCAGAATCAAAACCTGAACAAACTGATAATATCCAGATTGTCACTCTTCCAAGGTACAAAACCAAATTCCTGAGAAGGTCTATTACCTTCTTTCATCTATTTTTGAAGGGTATAAAAATTGAGACTGATGTCTATCATTGCCATGAGTTGGATTCGCTTCTGGCGGGCATATTACTCAAGCTCTTTAGGGGAAAAAAGGTGATTTACGATGCCCATGAACCATACAGCGACTGGATTTGCAGTAACCTTAGGAATAGGAGCGTCCTCACTGCGACGATGCTTTTCCCAATACTCCTCTCCCTGGAGATCATCCTGGCCAAATTGTCCGATGTTATCATTACAGTAACCGAGCCGATGAGGCGGAGATACCTTAAAATACGTGGCAATCCGGTTGTCGTGGTAGGGAATTATCCTGAGTTACACTTTTTTTCTAATCCTAAGCCGATCAAGGTGGATGGCATCGATGAACAAGACATAGTGCTCGCCAGAATTGGTGGGATTCATATAGACACAGGGATAGTTGAGACAATCCGCGCCTTTAATGCCTTACAGAAAAGGGTGGCTAACGTAAAGCTTTTATTGATCGGGAAGATTCTGCCACCATCCTTTAATAAAAGTCTAAAGAAGGAGATTAATGGGAATAAAAACATAATATTGTTAGAACCCATACCCTATGAATTAGTGCCTTCATATTACCGCTTGGTTCATATATCAGTAGTACTGGGGCGGCCAACGGTAAACTACAGATTAGGATTGTCGGTTAAACTATTGGAAAGCATGGTATGTGGCGTTCCGGTGATAGCCTGCTGCTTTGGTGAAAATAAAAGGATTATAGAGGAGAACAACTGTGGACTTCTCTGCAAGTGGAATGATATTAATGACATCGCCGACAAGATGGAAACAGTAGTTAGGGATAAGAGTTTAAGGGAGAGATTGGGCAAAAATGGTAGAAAAGCTGTAAGGGATAGATATTGTTGGGAAATTGCTGAACGGGAGTTAATAAATACTTACCTGAAATTGGGTGGTATCCCTAAGTACCATTAGTATAGCTCCTCAAAGAAAGGCATAGGTCACAGAAGTTCAACAAATCAGAGTAGCCTGTGTTTTTCTTCGGGTTTTCTGTGACTCTGTGATTAAATGAGTTAACCCAGCGATCAAGGGGCCACTACCGTTTTTGCTAACCTTATAGAAATATTTGTAACGTCATAGAGTTGCAATGAGCCTGTGGAGAACTTTGAAGAAAATATTCCCTTATTTCTATTCTGGTGAAAGGCTTTTGTGGCGAAAGACCGAGCCAGTTAGTGGCCTGGGAAAAGGAGAGTTAATTCCCTATCCTTTGAGTTTTGCACATATTATAACGGGGGGTTATTTCCCGAAATTCGACACCAGTGGGATTCCGCTGGGGGTCTCCTGTGGGGGGCACCATTATAACCCAACTGCGGTCTGCGGCTATGCCTTTGGACTTTTCGAGCTTTTCTGCAAGTATCAACGCCCGAAAGACCGCGACGACTTTCTAAAGCAGGCCGGGTGGTTGCTCAGCAATCAGAGAGTTGAAGAGCGTTCGGGCAAGAAGGTCGGTGTCTGGATATATGATTACGAGGATACCTATTCCGGCGCCAGCCCGCCCTGGATATCAGGCATGGCCCAGGGGCAGGCGATATCCGTTCTGCTGCGTGCCCATGCCCTTGTCAATGACGAAAGATACCTGGAGGCAGCGTGTCTGGCTTTTGAACCCTTTCAGATCGACCTAAGGGAAGGAGGGGTAAGGAGCTTCGATTTTGGAGGACTGATCTTCTTTGAGGAGACACCTTCTGATCCTCCCTGCCATGTACTTAATGGTTTCATCTATTCCATCATCGGGATAAGGGAGTTATATGACCATACGGGTGACAGGACCGCATTGGCGCTTTTCAATCAGGCAATAACCACCCTGGAACGAGTTCTTCCCCTCTATGACCTTGGCTTCTGGTCGTCTTATGATCTGCCCTCAAGGGGGTTTAAAAATCCGGCAAGTCTGTGGTACCACGATGTCCATATAGTTCTGCTTGATGTCCTTTTCGAGATGACAGGCAAGCCGATCTTTGCCAGCTACTCATGGAGGTGGCGGCAATACCGTAATGGGGTTGGCAATCGTTTGTTAGGCCTCGGGGCGAAAGTCCTCTATAAAGGCTGGCGAAGGCTGAGCGGATAAGAAGATGAAGATAGCCCACATCATCGGTGCAAGGCCGAACTTCATCAAGGTCGCTCCAATAATGGAGGCTATGAGGAGACATAACTCGGAGGCCGGAT
>DTYK01000208.1 GCA_012961925.1 Candidatus Latescibacterota bacterium | reverse complement strand
TGGAAGGCGTTGACGTCGAGGTCAAAAAGGTCGGTGAAACAGATATTGACGACCTGTTAGAGGCCGACGGTATAATCGTAGGATCCCCCACATATTATGGACTCCCTGCTGCCGAGATAAAGGATCTGTTTGACAGAAGCGTTGCGTATCACGGCAGATTAGAGGGGAAGGTCGGTGGTGCTTTCTCCTCAGCCGCCAACATAGGCGGAGGGAATGAGACCACAATCCTGAGCATACTGCAGATGATGCTCATCCACGGTATGATAGTCAAGGGCACCAGTTCAGGCGACCACTACGGACCGGTCAGCATAGGATCTCCCGACAGAAGGGTCGAGAGAGGGTGCAGAGAGCTCGGCAGGAGGGTCGCAGAACTCACTACAAAACTGACGTAGTGGGCACTTTAGTGCTTCTAACCGGCATAAGCCTCGCCTTTACAAATACCTAAAACTGAAATTCCTATATCAGGGACTTGGGCCATCTCGAAGATGAAGGGAAGACAGAAAGCCAATTTGATTCTCCTCGTCGGTCTCTTATATTCCGTTCTGGGGTTGACCGGCCTATCGGGCGAGGCGCGGATCCCCTATCTCCTGAATTGGAGACGACTGATAGGGGAGTCTCTTTACTCCCCAATAGCCGCCGAAGATAGCTTGATCTACGTCGGTTCCGGGGACGGATATGTCTATTGTCTGAGGGCTGCTGATGGCACTGCCATATGGCGTTTCAGAACGGGTGGTCCGATCCTGTCGATATCGCTCACAGACGACATGGTTGTCGCCGGGTCCGACGATCGGTGGCTATATGCAATCGATAGAACCTCTGGCAAGCTCAGGTGGAGGTTTATAGTAGGAGATCGCATCTCAGGATCTATTATCGACAGTGTGCAGGTCTTTTTCACAACGGGTGAGGGTTATCTATATGCTGTTGATCTCCGCACCGGAGATCTCCTGTGGCAGTACAGGGTGCCCGCCGGCATCAGGTCTGCCCCTGCGGTAGATACCGATAGGGTCTATTTCGGCTCGGACGATTCGGGACTGAGGGCCGTGTCGAAAGAAGACGGTTCGTTGATGTGGGCCTTCCAAACCCGGGGTCCTGTGAGAACCGATCCACTTGTTGTGGGAGAACTGGTCTATTTTGGGGATAACGATGGTTGGTTTTATGCCCTTAACAATAACGGAATCCTGGCGTGGAAACGCATGATAGGAGGGAGGATCGGAACCGCAACCGCCCGGGGCAACAGGATCTTCTTCGGTTCCTCCAATGGCCTGGTTTATGCCATGAATGAGGATGGAGAGCTTGTCTGGAAACGCAAGGTCGCTGCTGAGGTGAGCAAAACTCCTTTGGCCTGGGGGAACACACTCTTCATAGCCGATGAGGGGGGATCCCTCCATGCCCTTGGCGCAGACACCGGGGAAGAGAGATGGTCTCTAAAGACATCAGGCCGTATAACCGGTCGCATCATGATATCTCAAAATGCACTCCTCTTTATGGCCTCGGACGGCTTCCTCTATTCGTTCGAACTGGATCCGGTCATACCCTCCGGACAAGACGATTATCTATGGGACTACTGGGTTGAACAGCTCTACAGGGGGCGCAAAACCGGCTATTTTCATGTCATAGCGGAGCAGATCCAGGGGGGCGGTATCCACCTGAAAATGGAGGAGGTCAACTGGGAAATAGGTTTCAGGCGAAGGCTCTCAGAAAGGCTGGTGGATTCAAAATACAGGCCGATATCCTTCGAAGATAAGAGGATTGAGGGGGAGCAGACCATCTCAGTGAGAGGAGATGTAAGAGGCGAGACCCTCGTTATTCAGAAGAGGCTCGGTGGAGGGGCGATTGAAGAGGTGGTCCCGATCGGAGAGGAGGTCATCTCTCCGGAATTCGTCGAGAGATTTATCTTCGAAGATAAACAGGTCCCACCTGGAACCACCTTCTCCATACCGGTCTTTGACTATGATACCCTAAGGGAATGTAACCTTACGTTGACGGTTATAGACCGTGATACCCTGGAACTGGAGCGCGAGTCTGTACCCGTCTTCATGGCAGAGAAGACCTGTGATCTTGATGAGTTGAAGGGAATAGTGGCAAGGGAATGGATTACGGCCGACGGAACTGTTTTAGCTGCAGAGATGCCGGATTTTGCCATCTCTTCCAGGGTTGTTCCCATAGAGAAGGCTCTGGCGTGGAAAGGTTTTGAAGATGAGAATGTGATTCCGTCAGATGTAACGATAGACTCCCCGCTTGATGTGGACTCTCTGGATGTCAGCTTGACGGTGAGTAGAGGGGATCTCAAAAGGATCCTCGCAGTCGAAGACAGGCAACACGTCCGCCTTACATCGGATGGGACTGCGCATGTTTCGGTAAACAGGATCACGATGGGCGTGGGAGAAGCCTCTGAGTTGCCCTTTAATGCAAAAGATCTCCTCCCATATCTTGAACCAACGATCTTCGTACAGTCCCGGGATCCTCGGATCGTAGCGACAGCCAGGAAGATCGTTGCCGATGAGACGAACTCTTTGCAGGCTACCCGGAGGATCCTCAACTGGGTGTACAGCAATATGAGGCCTAAGGAGACCAACGTCAGGTTCAAATCCGCCCTTGAAGTATTTGAAGATATGGAGGGCACCTGTACCGAATACACCCTACTGTTCATCGCCCTGGTAAGGGCGGCGGGCATCCCAGCCAGGGCCTCGGTTGGGCTTTTGGCATCGGGACAGGGGAGTTTCGGACCACATATGTGGGCCCAGGTCTATCTCGGGAGGTGGATCGATGTTGACCCCTCTTACAACCAGATGGGCGTTGATGCAACCCATATCAAGTTCGCAGATGGATCCCTCCGGTATGAGGATATGTTAGGTCTGAACGTGCCGCTATCGATTGCACTGGCGCACATGGATACCATACGGGTAGTTGGGTACAGGATGGATAAAGTGAAAGAACTTACGGAGGCAAACCGCATGTTTCGGAAGGCATCGGATCTGATAGCGACGTTCCAAGATGAGAAGGCCCTGAAGATCCTCATGCGGATCCTCGAACTTCCTGTCAACAGTGAGACCGACGATGCCATCTATCAGATCGGCGAGATCCTCCTCAACCAGCACAACACGAAAGACGCACGAAAGTACCTCGAGCAGGTCCTGAAGCGATTCCCTGACTCAGATAGGGCCGATGATGCCCTCTTTAAGCTCGCTAAGATCTGGGAAGAAAAGGGCAAGGTCCGTGAAGCCTGGGCCAATTACCAGCGTCTGGTGGAGGAGTATCCGAGCAGTGAATTTGCAGATGACTCCCTCTACCGGGTCGGCGAGATCTATGAGAAGGACTTCGGCGACCTGAAAGCCGCCCTCCGAGCTTACGAGCAGGTGGTCGAACGATATCCTGGCTCCGGCTGGGCGCTCCTGGCCCAGGAGGCCCAGAAGCGGTGCAGGGAGGCCCTGGCAAAAGGCACAGATAATCCTGACAAATAGGCGATGTAAAAATATGAACCCGTCCCCAACTTCAGAAGGAGGAGAGATAATGGCAGGGCCGGTTGAAGTAGGAAAGGACGGATTAAAAGTTAACGGCGAGAAGATACTGCCCATCTGTGGGGAGTTTCACTACTGGCGCGTTGACCCGAAGTGGTGGGATGATATCCTGGGGCGTCTGATGAAGGGGGCCGGATTGACGATGGTCGCCTCTTACATCCCCTGGAGCGTACACGAACCCATCCGCGGGGACTTCGACTTCACCGGACGACGGAACCCAAGGGCCAACCTCAAGGGCTTTCTGGATCTGGTGCATAAAAACGGACTCTATTTTGTGGCCCGCTCTGGCCCCGTCTGTCTCGGCGAGATCGACGGGGGAGGTCCCCCTGACTACGCCAATCTCATTGGCAAACGCTCCGACCAGTTCCTGAAGCTCACCCAAGCCTGGGTGGAAGCGGTCAGCAAGGTCTGGCGTGAGTACTCCATTGAGAACGGAGGGCCGCTTATTTTGGTCCAGGTAGACAATGAGATCGGAGCGAGCAAGGTGCGTCTAAAGCGCTTTCTTGAGGATAAGTATGGCTCCATTGAGGCATTGAACCAGGCCTGGGAGCGTACATACCGGAGTTTCGATGAAGTGGTCGAGGATGACGAGGTATACAGCGGAAGGAAGGGCGGGGACAGCTATGCCCGATCAGTCGGGGCAAACTGGAGGAGCTGTCTGGACATCATGGAGTACAAGACGCGGTTCTTCCCCCGGGATTATGCAGCCAAGCTTGTGGAGATGTTCAGAAAACATGGCACTGATGTTCCCCTGTTCACCAACAACACCTTCCTGTTCATACAGGACTGGTATGAGATCCAAAAAGCGGTGGCATTTGTGGGACTGGATCATTATGCCTACTACCTGATCCCCGGGGACTCGTATTACTGGGACTACATCTACGTTTCGCTTAACAACAACATCTCGAACTTCCCCTGGTCGCCGGAATTCCAGTGTGGATCAGGAATGATGGGGTTCGGGCCGGCCACATCACAGCACCAGCGGATGGTAACGTTCTTCTCACTGGCCGCCGGGATGTTAGGAGTGAACTACTATATGTTCGTGGAACGGGAGCGTTGGGAAGGTTTCTGCCCGGTGACGGAGAACGGCAAGGTGCGGGAAGAGTGGTTTGCCCACCGGCAGATGTTCCGGATCCTCCAGGAGGTAGAATGGCAAAGCCTCTCCAGACAGTGTTCTATCGGGCTTCTTTGGCATCAGGAACACTTCTGGGACTTCCTCCATGAGGGAGGTCGAATCATCCAGCCGGATGACTATACGATCGTTGGCTCGAAGGATTACGGACACCTGGCGCAGGAGCCGTTCTGGCTGTATACCAAGACCTTGATCGATACGGACACGGACTTCGATGTTGTGGATGTGCGGACCGACCTCTCGAAGTACCCCCTTCTGCTCTACGCGGCCCCACCGTTTCTGGACAGGGCGATGCAGGAGAAGCTTGTAGACTATGTTCGGAACGGGGGAAAGCTGCTCTTCTTAAGTCCGCCGCCCCATCTTGACGTGGAGAAGAAGCCGTGTACTGCCCTTATGGATGGCCTGGGAATAAAGCGTGGGGAACCGGCCGACGTCGATGTAGCCCTGAAGATCCGCGACAGCAGCTTCTCAGTCCACCTCCTCGAGACCTATCCCGGAGCTCCATCCCTGTTGACCTCGGAAGATGGAAAGGTGTGTGCCTGTCGGAGGAGCGTAGGAAGGGGCGAAGTCTATCAGATCGGCTTCTCCTCCCTGGACGGGAAGGTCTTCAGGAGCCTGTTAGAGGCCATAGACGCCCCCCGGCACGTAGGGAGCGATAACCGCTTTGTCCAGACCAGCCTCCACATGAACCAGGAGCGAGCAGTCATCATCGCCATCAACCGGGATACCCAGACGCAGAAGGTCAGGATAACGGTACTTGCTGATTTGGGCCGGAGTGAGGAACACGATGTTGAAGAGATGTTCACTCGCAAAAGGCTCACCCTCAATCCCGACAGAACGATCGATGTAACCATCCCTGGCAAGGAGGTAGCGGTTATCGAGATCAGGAAAAGGGAGGTCGAGCGGGTCGATCTGGACAAGGACAAGCTGATCCAGGGGTATTTCAAACTATGAATATCTTTCCCTGGCCGGGTAAAGACCTACCTGCAGTTTTGTTTCGTGCTCCCCACCGACGCAGGAGACATGTTCGGCGGCAGTCAAACTGCGCTGCACGTAGAAGCGGTAGGGTTCGAGCCCGACTAAAGGGAGGGCGAGCCGGAGTTCAGCCTTCAGGTTTTCATCCCCTGATCTATAGGCTCGGAGGCACGTCTTACCCAGGATGAAATGGCTAAAGCATTAACTCCGAGGAATGGACTGAAAACGGTTCAGGCGAGGGCTTCGGGCTACCCTTTCTTTTTCCTTAAAATATATAATCCTACACAACCAGAAGGAGGATGAATATGCCTAAAGGCACTTTAAGAAAATTGAGACAGAAGACAGAGAGCTGGTCAGCTCTGACGCCGGACCAGATCATTGCCCAGCCGACGATCCGGCCGATCGTTTCACAGGGTGGATATCATCAAGAAGGGATAAAGGAGGCGATCGTCTGGACCAACGACCATAAGTTCTCCGGCACTTTCCAGTTGATAGACATCGAGGTTTACGAGGTCGTGTACACAGGGGAGCTCAAGGATGGCGGCAGACATATATGGGGAGGCAATAACCTGATTGCCGACTTCACCACTTTCACTCGCCCTGGGCGGTACAAGGTGAGGTTAGATCTGAAAGGGACCGATCAGGTAATAGATTCCATCACCTTCCCTATAAGGCCCGCCATATACTTTGAGCTGGGCAGAAAAGGGGCTAAATGGTACAGCTATCAGCGCTGTGGCACGGAAGTCCCGGGCTGGCACCCTCCCTGCCATACGGATGATGGCCTCCTCAACGGGAAACCGTTTGACGCAACGGGAGGCTGGCACGACGGGGGTGATTATAACAAGTGGACTCATTACGCCCACTATGGTCTGTTCGCCCTGGCCGCCATTTACGAAGATTTCCCGGAGAGGTGGCAGGCGGAGAAAGGAACACTACCGTATCCTCTTGATGAAATGGTCTGGGAGGCTGAATACATCTGTAAGGTACAGATGGAGGATGGAACGCTCCTCTCTGCAGTTGGCGTGAAGGACGATCCATGGTTCTGGGAGGGAGTCCCGGAGAAGGAACCTACCAGGAGGCTGTCCGCCGATTATGGGGGAAAGAGCTACGCCAATACCACATTGGTAGGGGCCTCCATGGGAAGGCTGGCGAGGATTTTAAGATCAGAAGGATATGATGAGGCTGCTGTGGCCAGATATATTGAGGTAGCAAGGCGAGGCTATGAACGGGGTCGAGGGGTCGACTTTTCCAAGGTCGAGTCAAGGACCAGGAACGAGTACCTGGAGACACAGGCCGGACTGCTTCTGGCCGACATCGAGCTATATAAACTCACAGATAAGGAGGATTACCAGGCCGATGCCTGTGATAGGGTTGAGAGGATCCTGGCCGCCCAGGGTGATCAGGGGTTCTTCTACTCTGACCTGGAGAAGAAGAATCCGTATTACAACGCTGGGTTTTATCAGTTTGCCCTGTATGAGTTTCTAAAGGCAAACCCAGTCACCCCCCTAAAGGGGAGGATCGTGGACTCCTTCGCCAGATGGGCTGCCTTTATCGAGCCGTTGGCTGGACTCTCAAACTTCGGTCAGATCGGTGGCTTGGCCGAGGACGGCAGCCGGCGAAACCTTCACCGGGGCACCGGCAGTATCTACATAACATCCGCCGGGTGGGCCATGGCCACAGCCGCAATGTTGCTGGGCAGCAAGGATTACCTGCCGATTGCTGAACGTCAGATCCAGTGGATCGTGGGCTATAATCCGACGGAGATCTCGCTGATGGCCGGAGTTGGACAGGGGCCAGGCTGTTATCATACCCGTATGGCGGCCTGTGAAGGGCATGAGGACGGGGCGATCCCGGGTGGTATCCTCAACGGCATCAGGGGAAGTGATGGAGGGGTGGTGGATATAGGTGATGCAAGGACGAACAGCAAGGTTATTGCAGACCATCTGCCCGTAGATTATCCCCTGATCGACACCGACACATACGGCTGGACCTATGCCTACATCCCCAACGAGTACTGGGTGCCCAACAACGGGTGGTTCATCCTTGCAGCCACCCGGGTGGAGAAGGCACTTGTGGAGGTCTAAAGACCTCCGCCACCAAACTTAACTCCTGAAGAAGGAGAGTGTGATGAGACCGATCGAGAGGATGCAGGCCATCTCTCGAGGAGAGTTCCCTGATCGTATTCCGTTTCTGCCCACAATCCTCGAACACGCTGCCTCTCTCATAGGCCGAACACCATCTGAGGTCTGTCGTGATACCGATCTCATGGTGGAATCCCAGTTGAAGGCCTTTGAAACCTATGAGCCAGACATCATCTCCGTAGGGGTGGACATATACAATATCGAGGCCGAGGCGCTGGGCTGCCGGATCCAGTTTCACCGGAGCAACGACGTCCCGGCTGTGGCGGAACATCCGCTTGACGAACCGTCGAAGTTGAAGGGCCTCAGTATCCCCGATCCTGAGTCGAGTGGGCGTATGCCCGTGATGCTGGAGTCGGGACGGAGGATCCTCAACCAGATCGGGGATCAGGTCACCGTCAGTTTTCCCGTATGCGGAGCCTTCTCGCTGGCAGTAGACCTCAGGGGATTCCAGGCCCTTATAACCGATACCTTCGCCGAACCGTCCCTTGTCCACGATCTGTTGGCCTTTACCACCGAAGTGGTCAAGGCTTACGGAGGGGCTGCTATCAAGCTTGGCCTGAGGGTGAGCGTGTTCGAGTCCTGGGCCACCATACCCATCATCTCGCCGAAGATGTTCAGGGACCTGGTCCTCCCGTATGACAGGGAGCTTATAGCCCATCTTAGATCGGTCGGCGCCCCGGGCGTGCCCCTCATCTTGGGAGGCGATACAAGTCCCATCGTAGATGCGTTGATCGAAGCAGGAACATCTCTGGTTGTGGCCGATTTTCCAACCGACAAAGCATTTTTCCTCAGGAAGGCCCGGGAGGCCGGTGTTGTGTTAAGGGGTAACATAGACCCAAAACTGGTTCAGAAGGGTCCTGTAGGCAAGATCCTCGACGAGGCGCATAGCCTCATCGACATCTGCGGGGGTTATCCGAAGTTCGTACTCGGCACGGGCGTAGTCGCCTATGACACGCCCATAGAGAACGTACTGGCAATCCGCAGGCTCCTGGAAGAGCTGAGAAGATAATGAACCAAATGGATTGGATCACCAACTTTCTCCGGAGGGTCGAATTTTCGCAATGGGAGGTGCAAGATCTGCCTGCCGAAACCTTTAGGATACCAGAAGGCTATCTGGTTAAAGGTGGAAGGTGCGTCCCCAAGCGTCCTGACGGATTCCTTATCGGCAACGGCCTGGTGAGGGCCGCCATCGCCACACGTAGCCATGAGGGCGTCCTTTACCCCACAGCCATAAGCCACCTCTTCGGCCCAACATATGGACACCTTGTCCTGAGGGAATCCTATACCCATGGCGGAGCCGAGTACACCTCCCCCTATCCCTGTCAGGACTTTCTCGTAGAGTTCGATAAGGGGTTTCTGACCGCTGAGGGCGCAGACTACAGGGTAGCCAGGAGGCTTTTAGGCACACCCATAACAAACTCCTTCTACCGCAACGCCTTCCTTGAGCTCATGACCTTGGATTTCGCCCCTGTTGACCCTCCGATCCCTGCCCTTATCAGGGTGGTCAGGGTAAGAAACCTTGGCGATGATCCCATCCAGGCAAATGTCTATTGCTACTTAGCCCTGGCCAATTCCCGGAGCGATGCAGCCAGGTTCGATTGTTCAAGGTTCGAACCAGGCCTTGGATTGCTCTCCTATGGCACGGCCTGCAGCTATCATGCCTTGAACCACGGGCTTCCAGACGATCTACCTTTTGCCCTGCTTTTCGCCGCTGACAAGCTGGCATCGGCGGGGGTGGGTAGTGCAACCAACAGATGCTGGAACGGGATCCTGAGGAAGGATCCACCCCGATCGGAATATTCAAGGGAGCCCTTCGACGGATACCTGAAGGTGAACCTCGGCGAAATCCCTGGCCGTGGCTCGGCGTCCTTCCCCTGTCTTATCATACTTGCCCTCCACGGAGAGGAGGCCGAAAATACCCTCAAGGATATCAGGGCAAGGCCGGTGAGAGACCTTCTTGAAGACACTTACAACCACTGGCGTCGATGGTCGGCTAAACCGGAATTCAGCTCATCCTGCCCCCGGTTCGATCATCTCCTTGATAGCCTTAAGCTCCTCGAGAAGATGTACTGTGATGAGGCAGGAGGCATAGTGGCGGGGATGTTAAATTATGGCCTGGGATACTGGGTGAGGGATGGCTACTACCAGGCCCGGGCCTTTCTAAAGCTCGGGAAGTACGATGAGGCCCGGAGAAACATCGAGATCTTCATCGACCGGGTTCGCAGACAGGGCGTAACAAACTGTTATCACCTGGACGGTACGGCCGGAGACGGAACCTACAGCATCAACTATGAGCTGCCGAGCCTGCTGGTCCTGATGGCCAGGGATTATTTCGAGTTTACCAGGGATGAAGCAGCTCTGAAGAAGGTAACCCCCTATATCAAAAAAGCTGCAGAGGAGATCAGGCTCACGGGTAACTTCCTGACGATGGCCTCCGGTGATGAGACATGGAGGATCCCAGGTGTGAGCGAAAACTGGGCTGAGTCTCCTGATAATACCTTTGCCGCTGCCTTGGCCTTCGAATTTGCCCATAAATTGCTCGGGGACGAGACATATAAAGATCTTGCACGGAAAGTACACGAGGGGCTGACGAGATACTGCATCTCCTCTGACGGCCGGTATATTCACTACCGCACCAAGGATGGATCTGCTGATGAAAGACCGATCACCAACATCATGGCAAGGCCGGTCATCCTCGGCTATGCCGAGGCGAAAGACCCGGTTGTCCGAAGGGGATTAGAGGCAGCCTGGCGGTACAACCGGATCGAGGAGGGGGTTGTCAAACATGACACCCTGTCCACCGGTTATCCAGGTAATGCCCCTGGATACATGATATACTGCCTCGCAGAGCTTGACGCAATTGCGGGTTCGCAATTCTTCTGGAACTTAGTGGATCTTGCAAGCGCATCCGGCTCTTACTGGGAGTTCTATTACACCGAAGATCCGAACTCCAGTGGGGAGAGATTGAGGAGCTGGGACAGCGCATCCATATTAGAAGGCCTCCTTCATTACCTGTACGGTATAACACCGTTGGAGGACGGGTTCAAAATAGCCCCTCACCTGCCGGAGGGGATAGAAAGCCTGGAGGTCCAGGATCTAACCGTTGGCAAAAGCTGCCTTTCGGTGTCGGTACGATGTGATAAATTCCTGCTCTCGGAGGGGAAAAACCGGATACTGAGAGCCAGCAAACCGCTGCGCATTGCCATGTATATCGGTAGACTTGAAATCTTCCCAATCGGGGCATCACCTCCCTATCTGGATGCCAGTCCTATAGCTTGGGACAGGAATAGACGCCGGTTGGATCTCTCGCCATCGCTGGGAGACCTCGACCTGGAGACGGACGACTTTGTCTATTCTCAAAGGATACATGAGGATAGGGCCAGCGTGAAGGTTGAAAACAAGGCCGCCCTTTCAATGGAGGTCCTATGGGACGATGAAACCTGGCAAATAGGCCCAAAATCCCACCGTTCGTTTGAAATGACCGGAGATGTCCTGAAGAACGAATTTTCTCTCCTGACCACTGATTACCAGGTTATGGAATCAGCAGGGCCAGGGGAAGAGTGTATAATCAGGGGCAGGGCTTACTACAAAAATGGCGTACCATATTCCGGTGAGCTCAGCATCATGTTCTGCGAAGAGGGTCTCCGAACCGAGAGCGACGATCTCGGATATTACGAGATAAGGATCCACACTCCGGGCAAAAGGGGCGAGCTTCCTCTGAAGTTTTCGATCGGGGATGAGGTCTCCGAAGGGAGGATTACAGTTCTTGAGGATCCTATACAGGATATTGACAACATCCTTTGCTGGCAGGGGCAACCCAACTGTTCTATCCTGGCGGAGAAGAAAGCCCAGACCGTCAGGGCTGCCTGGGAGATATGGAAGGAGATCCTCGCAGACAAAGGGGTTCAGTTACCTGTCGTCTTCAACCCGAAAGAAGTAAAAGGCCCGCATCTGATCTGTCTCGGAGACTTTCCGCTGGAATATGAGAAACTCCGGGACTACAGGGGTTATTCGACGGGGAAGACAAAAGATGGGGGTTATATCTTTATAATTCAGACAGATCAGGATGTGCGGAGTCTCCAGCCATTTTTGAACGCCATAAAGGTCAATCTGAAGCATCCGTATCGTGAGGGAAGCTCGGCACTGGCAAAGCTTGGCCGACCCCTTGACATCGGCGTCGGTGTCAAGGTGAAAGGCGACGAAGACCTGAGGGTGTATATCGATTGTAAGCCCAAAAGGAGCGGAATCTTACTGGAGCCTATCAAATCCAATATAGAGGTTAACCCGCCATTTCTGAAGGTCTACCTCCAGGGAAACAGGCTTATCCTCGAAGCGGATTCAAACTCGCCTCGGAAGGCAAAGGTGTATCTCCACATTCCACAGACAGTGATATATCCGGGCTCTCTGCCCTCGCCACTATATATGGATCCTCGAAGGGAGGGGTTCGAGATCGAGAGGATGGCCGATGGTAGCAAAAGGGTGACTATCACTCTGGAGCCGGGTCACTGTCTCTCTGACAACCGGGCGATAAAGATGAAGACCTATCGAAAGGTGGAGATACCGCTGTTTTCCCTCAAGCCCCACTGGTATGATACCTCGGGGGAAAAGAGCCGAGCATAAGCTTGACTTATGGTCCTGACGGCTATGTGGTTTATCTAATTGCTCCGAAGATGAAGCCGAATAACACTGCTCCCCCAAAAGTCAGCATCAGATAGAAGAGGAGCAGCCTGTTACCTAATGCTGTCCTCAACGTCAGAACGGTTGAGAACTTAGTAGCCGGGCCTGCGATAAAGAATGCAAGGGCCGCCCCTTTGTCCATCCCTAACCTCAACAATACCATAATCACGGGGATGGTTCCTCCACCACAGACATAGAACGGCACTCCCAGAAGAACTGCAAGCACGACCGAATACCAGTGCCGATAGCCGAGCACCTGAACTATCCACCTCCCAGGCACCATCACCTCCACGATTGCCGCTATAACTACAGCGAAAATAAGGTACTTGCCGACAAAAACACCAAGATGGGTGAACTCATGCCCGAACCTTCGGAGCTGAGAAGGTAGGCCCTGTCGTGACATCTCCTTCCCACAGGAGTACCCCTTGCCGTCGGAAGTAGAAGGATCTGTAACAGGGCACAAATAGGTGAGCCTTCCTTGATGAGAAACCAGCATCTGGATGATCAGTCCCGCAGATGTGCCCAGTACCAGAGCGCTGATTGTCCTTGCTAATGCCATCTCTATGCCCATCGCCCCCAT
>DTYK01000207.1 GCA_012961925.1 Candidatus Latescibacterota bacterium | reverse complement strand
CCTCTCCCACAAATGTGACTCACTCCGCTGCCCTTCCGCAACCTCGCCCTCGCTCCGCTGGGGCTCAGAGAGGCGAAAGGGCGGCCGCTCCGTTCGCCGGGCGGTTCTACGGCTCAGGCTTAAGTGCACTTCACCCAATACGATGTCAAACAACCTTATGAGATAAACTCTGTACGCTATTTACATATCCTTTTTTAGGTAACTCTCGTCTACCAGCACCGCCCGTGCCCTGGCTCCGTCGAAGGGGCCGACAATTCCAGCCGCCTCCAGTTGGTCGATAAGCCTGGCTGCCCTGGCATATCCGATCTTGAGTCGCCTCTGAAGCAAGGATATAGAGCCCTGCTGGTGGCGGATAACAAGCCTTGCCGCCTCATCAAAGAGCTCATCCTTCTCCTCTTCTCCGAGTTTGATTTCTTTCTCCAGAACCTCCTTCCTTTCGGGCTCGATCCCTTGCTCTTTTAAAAAGTCTACCAGACGCTCTGTCTCCGTTCTCGAGATGTAGGCCCCATGGATCCGGATCGGTTCTGACCGCCCGGAGGGGAGGAAGAGCATATCACCATTGCCAAGGAGTTTTTCAGCCCCACTCATATCGAGTATGGTGCGGGAGTCTATCTTTGATGCCACTTGAAAGGCGATCCTGGTTGGGAAATTGGCCTTGATCAAACCTGTGATAACGTCCACTGATGGACGCTGGGTAGCAAGGACCAGATGAATTCCCACAGCCCTGGCCATCTGGGCCAGCCTGACAAGGGATTCCTCTATCTCGTTGGCAAGCAGCATTAGATCTGCCAGTTCATCGATCACTATTACGATGTACGGCAATAGAGATAAAGGTTGGTCTATATCCGGTCTATGCCCCTCCTGGCCCACCTTGAGGTTGTATTCATCGATGTTTCTGACGCCGAGCACGGAGAGACTCTTATATCTTCCTTCCATCTCCCTGACGGCCCATCGGAGGGCCTCCGTAGCCCTCCTTGCTTCGGTAAGAACCGGCGTGAGCAGGTGGGGAATATCATTATAGACGGACAATTCTAACATCTTCGGATCGATCATTATGAACCTGGCCTCCTGCGGTGTAGCCTTGAAAAGGATACTTGTTACCATAGCGTTTAGACAGACGCTCTTTCCAGATCCGGTGGCTCCTGCTATCAGTAAGTGTGGCATCCGGACCAGGTCGGTACAGTAGGGTTCACCTGAGGTCGTCTTACCCAGAGCGAGCGTCAATTTGGAGGACGACCTCTGGAATTCGCCGGACTCGATAATCTCCCTCAGATAAACCACCGATGGTCTTGGATTAGGAATCTCAATCCCCACTGCCGCCTTACCCGGGATAGGGGCCAGAATCCTGATGCGACTGGCCTTCATTGTTAGGGCCAAATCGTCCGCTAACGCAAGTATTCTATTAACTTTAACACCAGGCGCTGGCTCAAGCTCATAGCGGGTGATCACAGGCCCAGGGTTGACTTGAACTACCCTTCCTTCCACCTGAAAGGTGGCCAGACTTGATTCCAGACGTCTGGCGTTCTCAAGGAGCTCTTCCCTGCTCTGCCTGTCAATCCTCTGAGGTGGAACCTCCAGGAGAGTGATAGGAGGAGGTTGGTAGAACATCTCCGCCCTTTCAGGTGATATTTGAGCCTCTTCAGGGGGGTTAATCTCATCCTTTCCTATGCCCGGCTCGACTATCTCGGGTTTTGGGAACTCTATCATGGACGGCGTCGGTATCCGTTTCTTTCGTATCTTAGCCTCGGGCAAGGCCACCTTGGCTTCCGCTTTTCTCTTGGGCCTACGTCCCAGAGCAAGGTTAAGGAGCTCCAGAAAAGAGATATCCGTAGTTAGTATGATAACCGAGAGCAGTAACGTGATGACCAGCAGCCATGAACCAATCTTACCAAGGTAAGGGATTAAAACCCGGGGAGATATATTCATCCCCAACAGTCCACCTAAGCGGTAAAGGCTATCGGGATGACCGTACCGGAGTAGCCCGCTGACAGCGCAAAACAGAAAGACCGTGATAACTATAGATATCGTCTTGGTGGAGAGGTCCCGGAAGCGATTGCCCCTCAGGCGGTTTAGTCCCCAGGAGAAGAAGAGAAACGGGACAGCAAAGGATGCAAACCCCACCAGCGCGAAGAAGGTTTCGGCAACCTGGTGCCCCCAGAGCCCGGCAAACCAGACCTCTCCTCCCGAAATTGCCCTCCCGGCTAAGAATCCGCCCTTCACATAAACGATGAGATCATACATGGTCCATATGCTCAGGGCAATCAAGACAAGCCCAAGGATCTCATTATAGCGGCGGCCCATGTGCGACGTACGATCCAATTTAAGGGAGAGCATCATTCTTAAACCTCCCCTTATGGTCTGAGACAGATAATGGATTTAAAAAAGAAATCTTACAGGATAAATATAGCACTATTGCAATCCTGTGTCAATATAAACCCAGGCAGCATAGTTCAAAAGGTGAAGAGGGCAACGCCAACAGCAATACCTATGAAGTCCGCAATCAGATCTTTGAAGCTGAACAAGGATTCGGGTGAACGCCTGTCGTGTTCCTCTTTAAGGAGTCCGATTACGGCCGTTCCCAGGACGGCAAAGAGGCGGGACTCTCCCTTTTCCTCTTCAAGCCCGTAGTGGAAGGTGTAAAATCCTAACCCAACCAGACAGGTACTTGCATAGAGGTGGAGGAACTTGTCCTTACCAAGCCATGGGTCACTTGTGATGGAGTCTGAATACGTTTGCCCTTCTAAGCTATAAGCAACCGGGAAAGCGATACGTGGAGGGCTATCTGACATCTCGGCCCCAACCGGCTTACTGCATAGAAAGTCAGAAACCAGGGCCAGGAATACCAGGATCAGTCCTATCTTCGCAGAGCAGCTATTGGCACAGCTCATCTCTCTTCTTCCAGATAATGTTGTAGATATTCGATGTATTTGGAAAAGTCAGAGATCATCCTCGGAATCGTGTTAAAGACTATCTCCTCGTCGATCTCCTCCTATAATAGCTCTTTCTCGGCATACCTCACCCCGTTTTCAAAGATTGCGGCGCCGTCCCCCTTCCCCTTAATCTTCTCCCTTGTCCATCGTGGATGCTGGAGGGGATCTATGTGTCTCTCCGGGTGGGGCATGAGGCCGAAGATCCTTCCGCTGGGGTCGCATATCCCGGCTATGGACCCCACAGAACCGTTAGGATTCCAGGGGTAGTCCCCTGGTTGGCCATCAGGCGTTACGTAACGGAAGACCACCTGTCCACGTGTCTCTACCCTCCGCAGTGTTGAGTCATCTTTCGTAACAAATTTCCCTTCAGCATGGGCTATGGGAAGATAGAGGAGGCCATCCAGTCCCCTGGTAAACACACATCTCTGGCTGGAATCCGGTTTAAGGTAGACCCACCGGTCCTCAAACTTTCCGGAGTCATTAAAGGTTAAGGTTGCCTCCTGTTGGCCGGCAGCCTCCGGAGACCCTGGGAGCAGGCCGGTCTTGACCAGGACCTGAAAGCCATTGCAGATGCCTATTATCAACTTTCCTTCCTGAACGAACCTCTCAATTTCCTCCCCGAGGTTATATTTAAGCTCATTTGCCAGGATCTTACCAGCCGCGATGTCATCCCCATATGTGAATCCTCCCGGTATGGCAAGGATCTGATAGTCGGAAAGCCTCTTTTCCCCTCGTACAAGTTGATTTATGTGTACCAGATCTGTAGCCGCCCCTGCTTTTATGAAGGCAGCCTCCGTTTCATAATCGCAGTTGGTCCCGGCTGCCCTGAGTATTATGACGTTTGCCTTTACCTTCATCTTCTACCACCTCAGAGGTCTTTGCCATGTCTCTTTTAGATTACCTATGGGTGCAGAGACAACAGGATTGCCCCTGAGTCCGTATACCCTGAATTCTCCGTCCTTGGTAACCTCTCCGACCAGGCCTATGGATACTCCTTGCATGACTTCTTCGAAACTCTGTCGATTTTCTGGAGGTACTTCGACTACAAACCTTGAATTAGATTCGGAGAACAATAGAACATCGTTTCTTGCGATATCTTCGCCGACGGGGACGGATCTGAGGTCTATCGTCATCCCCAGACCTCCGGCAAAGGCCATCTCAGCGCAGGCCACACCGATGCCGCCTTCAGAACAGTCATGACACGCAGTGACCAGTCCTGCGCCGGTAGCCTTGCTGAGCCTGTCCATTAGCTCCCTACCCTTCACTGGATTGACCTTGGGGACGTCATTGCCCAAGTAACCCTGAACGTGGTAGTAATACGAGCCTCCCATCTCATTATACGTGTTCCCTACGACGTATACGAGATCTCCAGGCCTCTTTGCGTCCATTGAGACGGCCTTCCTCACGTCCTTCACGACGGCGATGGCGGAGATCAAAAGGGTTGGGGGGATTGAAACCCTCTTACCTTCTGCCGAGTATTCGTTGTTAAGGCTGTCCTTACCTGAGATGAAGGGAGTGCCGTATGCCTTGGCGATTTCATAACAGGCCTGCGCGGCCCTCACCAGTCCGCCGAGGTTTTGAGGATCGTCCACGTTGCCCCAGCAGAAGTTGTCTAAAAGGGCAACCTGGTTCAGATCGCCCCCAACGGCTATTATCTGTCTCAGCGCCTCGTCTATAGCAGAAGCTGCCATCCAGTAAGGGTCGATCAGGCCGTATCTGGGATTGATTCCGTTGGAGACGATTATGCCCTTATTAGAATCAAGGAATGGTCTT
>DTYK01000206.1 GCA_012961925.1 Candidatus Latescibacterota bacterium | reverse complement strand
TTCTAAGGCCCTGGATGTTCCCTTAGCGAGACAGGTTAATTCCGGAGCCAAGCTTGATCGAGCTTCAGCCCAAATGGGAGCTCTTTTGTCCCTAACTTTGGCCTATGCAGCGAGGAAGGGCTTCGGTCGGTCCGGTGGAGGTATGGGTTGTCACAAACGACTGCATTGGGCAAGAGGCGTATCACTCCCACCTAGCAGCTATACATACTCAGGGTTTTGACAAAGTAATGGGCTCTTGGCATAAAAATTTTTCCTGGGATTTCCTCAAAAAATGCACAAAAAATGCTTGACAATGGTCGAAGAGAGAGTTAAATTAATATATGTATAATATCCTGGAAGTATGAAGGTGACGCGGAGCTAAGACGCACATGCTTTCGTACTGTTTTGGGTTAGAGGGTCACGTGCAGGAAGAAGAGATGTTTCTATTCGCAGTTTGATCCCTGTGGAAGGAAGGAGGTGATGGCGCTTCTGGAGCTTAAGGTGGTTTAACGGGGTAGAAAAGTGGCAACCTTGAAAGAGGAAAGGAGCAGAAAGATGAAGAACTTTTGGTTCTTACTGGCAACGGCGTTAGTATTTGGAATCAGTGGCGTGGCCTTTGGTTATGTGGGAGTAGGGTTGGATATAGAGTGCCCGGGGATCCCGGCGGGGACAACCATCACCATTGACGGGGATCTGTCCGACTGGGCTTGGGCTGCAGACTACCAGTACAGCAAAGCTGATTGCTGGGTTCTCTCCGGAGACCCGGTGCCTGATGACGACATAGATTTCGTCTTCAACCTCGCCTGGTCGGATGAGGAGAACATGATCTATGGTGCTGCGGCAGTCACTGACGACATCTATAATGCCGATCAGACTGGCTGGGCCAGCGGCCATGAGGATGATAACTTAGAGTTCCTGGTCGACGGTGACAACAGTGGAGGAACATACCAGTACGGTGAGACTCCGGACTACTCCAACGCTCAGCAGATCTATTTGAACCCTATATTCGGACTCTATTGCTATGGTGCCGGAGCCCATGACGATCTTGCCTATCTGATGGGTCCTCCAAATGAGGGCGCTATTGGCAACCAGCCGGAAAGCGGAGACACCGACGTGTCTTATACCTATGAGTTCAAGATGCTCATCTACGATGCTCTGGGCGACGACATAGCAAGTTCGGACGACGATGTGGTCCACGATCTGGCTGAGGGAGACGTGATTGGGTTTACCCTCCAGTGGGATGATGCAGATGAGACCGTAGTAGAGGCGACCGGCCTAGTCACCCGTGACTGTCAGTACTCAACCACCGACAACGGGATGAGCTGGACTGATGCCTCTGCCTTCAGCAACGCCGTTTTGATAGCAGCCCCTACGGCAGTGTCGCCTGCTACTTGGGGATCGGTGAAGGCATTGTTTAAATAGGACGGGGATTGCTGAAGGTCCATAGGCTCAAGAAGGCAGGAAGGGGCAGGTTTGTTGTTTGCCCCTTCCTGTCTATTGGGAAAGTTGCCAGAAGAGGGAGGGCAGACAGCTATTGACAAGAAGACATATTAGTTTCTTATTGCTCTTTCTGCTAATCGACACAGCCGTCGGGGAGGTGTTTGCCGGCCCCTGGGTGTGGAAATTTGGTGCAAGTGGCCATAGCTGGGGTGAATACGGCACTCCGGAGGGTTTAGACCTTGCGGAGATGCCTGGTTCCATGCAGCCGCTTGAGCTTCGTCCAGAGAAGAACCTCACTCGCATATTGCAATGGGTGGCGTCCAAACCCAAGGATTTTGAGCCTCGATCTGTGGCTCATATCTGGATCCTCGATCCAATATTCCAGATAAACCCTGATACAGCCTTGGTCTTGGTCGACGGAGACCCCACAACCTCTACCGGTAAGTGGTTCAAGAACCCTAAAAAGAGCAAGGTTGGGAAGACCTTTTACTTTGATCTTGGAAGACCCTATTACCTGAATCGGATCGTTTTTTATCCGCGCCAGCAGGGCGAGGATGCAGGCGGTTCCCCTCATAAGCTGGACTACATGCGGGGGTTCACGATACAGGTCAACGATGGAGACATAAAAAACTTCACCGTCAGGGTGTCTCAAGCTCGCACCTATCTATCTCCTGTATACCGCACTGTCTACCGCCGTTCTTTTAATGACCAGAGTGTGGTGGATGCCACTTTCCCTTTACAGCCGGTTCGTCTGATCAAGCTCCGGTGCACTAAGGAGCACAGGTTTGAGATAGCTGAGGTAGAGTTCTATGGTCTGGGTTTTCAGTTAGAAGCGGTTTATACCTCCGATCCAGTGGATTTGCAGAGGCCCTCTAACTTTGGAGCGGTGAGATGGTGGGATAGTAAGTGGCATATGGGGCCGGATGGGCAGTTAAGCCCGGTTTCTGATACCCGGGCCTGGGTGGAGATACAGACCCGGAGTGGCAGTGACCCCACCCCCCTGATTTATTATAAGTACGCCATAGACCCCGATACCAAGGCGACGATCTTGGTGGAAGTGTCCAAGGAGCAATATGAGAAGCTATTGAAGAAATCTCCTAATAAAGTGGCAGGGGTCAAGTTAGACGGTGAGCACTGGAGCAATTGGTCTTCTGTCTACGACAGTTCAGGACAGCAGTTCGAGTACGGAGTGCCCAGGCGATATTTTCAAGTTAGACTTATCTTCAGAAGCACCTCTGTCTGGGATATGGTGAGGGTGGATTCCCTTGCTGTGGAGTATTATCATCCCACTCTGGCCGATGCGGTCGTAGGTGAGGTTGCAGTATTGAGTAATCCGCTGCCTGGAGACAGAATCGCACGGGTGCCGGCTGGAAGATCGATTCATTTCACTTACGATGTTCGAGCCGAACGGCCCAGCGGCCGCGGCTTTCATGGTATAAGGCTGGTAACCCCTGCCCCGCCCTCATTTGTTGATCTTGCCATCGGTGGCCACTCTATCCCCTCAGATGGCCTGGAGATATCTCGCCCATCTCCCAATTGCCTTCAGGTCCGTTTCAAATCCTACCCTGTTGTTGACAATACCCCCGTTAGGTTGATTCTCACCACATCTCTGCTACAAGCTGGGGCAGAGATCTCCGGCTGGGTCTTCAATGATGTTGACCTGCCTCAGCCTATAATTGGTGGAGACGCGAATCTTCAGGTCAATACGGATAAGCTGCTGGTCTTGGCGGAGGCTGAATCAGTGAAGGAACCCTTTGGTCCTGTCCAATTCCTGCCCAATCCCATCACCCCTAACGGGGATCGAGTAAACGACGAGGGGAAGCTGCACTACGCGATTTTGAAGCTTGTCGACAGACGGAGGGTGAAGATAGGTATATACGATCTGGCCGGTTCTTTAGTGCGCGACCTGTGGACCGGATGGCAGAGAAGCGGTGTCTATATCAGCCCCCCCTGGGATGGAATAGACAATGGCGGCAAGTTAGTACCTCCCGGAATATACATGTATCGGATTGAAGTGGAAGAGGACGCTGGGACTGCGGAAAGAAGTGGCTTGGTCACAGTGGTTTATTGAAATGCCCGTCATCTCCGAGATTACAACAAGAGTTCGAGTTAACAATCAAAGATTAATCCGCTCGTAAAAGAACTCCCATCAAAAGGATTTCTTTGTGACTCGGAGTCTGCGGCATGCAACTTGCGTGAGAGGTGATGCTGTCAGATGTGCAGAAGAGCTATGATATTCTCGTTCTTGGGGATGTTGTCGGTTTCCTCTCTCCTCCCTTCGCAAGGGCTTGCCAGAATGGACAGGTGGGTGATCGGGGGCAGTGGAAACGCCTGGCAATCCTGGGGGACCTATTTCGCAGCAGAGGACAGTCTGGGGGGGATACAGCCCCTCTATTTCAATCCTGATGAGAACATCTGTACTAAGATACAGCGGCCACTTCACCGGGATAAGTGGTATAAGGTTTATCGGGATTGGCGGACATGGCAGATCAGAGGGACGGATACTGGTTGGCGGGAGGGTTTTCCTAATCACGCTGGCGGGGATCTCTGGAGGCTTGTCGACGGGGACAGCACCACATTTAATAGTTGGTACGCGCAGAATGCCGGTCCAGATCGGGTCACCCTTTTCTTTGATTTTGGTATCCCGGTTCCTGTGGACAGTATCCTTTTTTACACTCGGCCCCACACCTGGTTTACCTTAGGGGGAGGACGCGCCTATTCTGAAGACCGTCCCCCTCGGGACTGGATGCTTGAGGCCTGCGATGGCCAGCCAGAGAACATCGAGCTGGGCACAGGTAAACCCATCTTTCATCGAGTGACATTTGGTAGAGGAAACAATAATTGGATAGTCGGGCTCAAATTTCCTCAGGAGTGGGTACGCTTCTGGCGGTGGAAACACAGCGCCTTTTCGTTCTTCGAGCTGGCAGAGATAGAACTGCATGGGGATGGTTTCGCTCAAGAGTCCCGCTACGAGTCTAAGGTTATAGACTTGAATAAGACAGTGAATTTGGGGACCATAAGCTGGGGCAGCTCGGTGTGGCGGTCAGAGGCTGTAGCTGAACAGACAGAACAGGGTATGGTGTGGAGACGAAAATTTTATCCGGCAGGAGACGATGCACCAGTCTCGCTGATCATACAAACCCGTACAGGCACAGATCCTACCCCGATGCTTTATCAAAAGATAAATGAGTTTGGAGAGCTGGAAGAGGTCAGTGAGAAAGAGTACAGGTTTCTCCCTTGGCCGGTAAAGACTCCGCTTCCCGGGAACAGGGGTCCAGTGGTACTTGATCGAGAGCACTGGAGTCCTTGGTCGGTTCCCTACAGAGAATCGGGAGATCAGATTGACTCGCCAGGTGCTAAACGGTATTTTCAGTTCCGGGTCATCTTTAAGACCGAATCTCCGGAATATATGGTACGTCTGGATTCCTTGGTTTTCCACTACTCTTACCCTATCTTGGCTGACAGGGTTGTGGCAGAGGTGGCAGTTGCCGGAAGGCCTCAGGAGATAGCAAAGGTGATCCCCGGACAGGTCATGAGCTTCATCTATGAAGTGAAAGCCATGGGGAAGCCCACTCAGAGCGGGTTCGATTCGTTAGCCATTGATGTACCTTCTCAGGCGGCATTCGATTCGCTTCAAGTGGGTACAGGTAATTTCTTAATTACTGTAGCTCGAACCGGGGATATCTTGGGTAAGATTACCCCTTGGAGCTCAAGGGGGGACTCGGTGGTCGCCTATCGCGATCTGGTGTCGCCAGGGGATTCTATATTCGTGGACACAAGTCTTCCGGGGCTGATCGTTCTTTACTTCCCCTCGCAGATGATAGTGCCGGGTGGCAGTCGTGATCGGCTGCGGTTGAACTTTAAAACAGCGGCCTTTGTCTACGGCACCCGTTTTACCGGTAGAGTCTGGAAGAGCGGCACAGCTTCCTTTGCTCAATCAATCGAGGAAGGTGATGCCTCGGAACATATTGGCGCAAATTCTCTCCAGCTTTTGATGACCGAAGAGGTGCTGAGCCGGGAGGTTCTGACTCTGGTGAAGGTCTCCCCTCGGGTGATAACCCCTAACAATGACGGCAAAAACGATCAATTAACTTTTTCTTACACCCTCTCTCGCTTAACCCAAGACGCTGAGGTAGAGATCGGAATATATGACCTGGCTGGACATTTAGTCGCTCAGCTCTGGAAAGGTCTTCAGGGCAAGGGCAGCTATACCCGCGGTTGGGCTGGTAGAGCAGGAGACAATAAACTGGTTCCTCCAGGCTTGTATGTGTATCAAATCTATGTTAAGAGTGATGAAGGGGTTTGTGGGGATACTGGAACCATAGGGGTGGTTTACTGAAGAGAAGTCACTGGCTATCGGACAGTAGTGAATCCCACCCGCTGTTCGCTGGTTGACCGATTGTAGTGGGAGCCTGTGTTCTATATAAGTTGTTATTAATGAAGGGCTTAGAGATGAAGGACTCAAGATTGATTTGCAGCTGGGTGTTTTTCTCCATCGTTGTGAGCGTCTTCTCTGTCCCCATGGTCGGCAATGCTCGGCTGCAGACCCTGATAATAAGAGACTGGGATGACTGGATTTCTCCGCGCACCCGCAGGCATCCAGAAGCGCTGGTGGATATTACGCCCCAGGGAGGGATGAAGCTGGTTCGGGTGCGTCAGTCCATAAATGCGGCGCTGGATGCTCCTTCTTTCAGCTACACGGATCTCTCTGGGCAGACAGTAAGGGGCGGGGTTAAGGCTGGCTCTAACAGCGCTGAGGCCTGGAAGGTTATAGATGGTGATTCAACCACTTGGTGGAGTCCCAATCCCGGTGATGCTTTGAAGAACTGGTGGCTTAGGGTGGATCTGGGACGGGTGGTTTCCGCTACCACTGTACGGTTGCGTTTTCCCAGATCTGGGGAGGTGAAACCCTTACAGCAATTTCGTGTCTATACCTGGGATGGGAATCCCTCCCCCGGGACTAAGAGTACTCCCCTGTACATCATGGCCGGTCGAGTCTCCACTGCCAAGACAGATCCCAGTGCTGTGCAGTATCCACTTTATTATGCACGTTGGGATACAACCAGTGAGGGGAAGGATGTCCAGCAGATTCAGACCTTCCGTCCTGTCCAATATATCTACATTCGCCTGGACTCTTCTGTTCCTGGCCAGGCTCTTGCCGAGGTGGAGGTGGACACATATGGGGATAATCTCGCCCTGGGGGCAATTTCCCGAGGAGGAGGAATAGAAGGCGGTGAGAACTTAAAATTCCCTGAGTATCTTATTGATGGTCAGACATTGTATAACAAATCGGCTACTGGTAATCCGTTCAGTGATATAGAGTGGGAGTCAGCGGGAACCTGGTTCCTGCTCGATTTGGGGGCGGTGTTCTGGGTAGACCGCATCATCCTCATAGGGCCAGCTTCAGGAGAGCATCATGAAACGACGGCCTATCTTCCCCAAGGTTTTAAGCTCGCGGTCTCTGATGGCTCTGCTCCACCCGGAGGTATCCTTGGAGGTAGGGAGGAGATTGAACAGCACCCTTATAAGCAATTCTGGTTCCAAGAGGTGGCAGATGTATGGAACTGGAGCCTCCCTCTCCAATTCTGGTTCAATCACCCTTTCCCCCTACGACGGGTCCGCTACGTGTTCTTCCATCACGCCCACGGCACAGGGGATATAAGGTCTCCTGCATGGAAGTTGGAGGAGTTACAGGTGTATGGCAAGGGTTATGTCGCAGAAGCCACCTTAGAATCTGACATTATTGACTTGGGTGCAGGCAAGAATATATTGCGTCTGTTCATGAATGCAGACCAACCTGAGGGAACGGAAATACGGGTGTGCACACGGGCAGGTAATACTCTGGCCACAGAGCTTCATTACTACGATAAATACGGGAATAAGATCACCAGGGAGCAATACGAAGCCCTCAGACCTCGGGACAGGAAGAAGGCCAGGATTGACACTCTAATAGTCCCTGGCGCTGACTGGGACAACTGGAGCCAACCCTACATCTGGACTCTTGACGGAAACTCTTCGGGCGGTTTCCTGTCGAAGAGTCCATGTCGTTACCTGAAATTCAGAGTGGATTTGGTTTCGGATACCCCAGACACCACTCCGGTGCTGCGCTACCTTGGCCTCACCTATGACGAACCTTTTGTGAAGCAGGCTTACGGAAAACTCACCCCCCGCTCGGTCAATCCAGATGTAGTCCAGGAGTTCTCCTACCAAGTGTTGTGCCTTCGCAACTTAAGGAGCAGCAGTTTTAACCGCCTATTGCTTTTGAGTCCCTTCCCGGTGGATACCGCCGGCGTCTCTCTCTCTGTCGGTGGAGAGACAGTGTCCCCCGATTCGGTAACCATAGAGGGGGACTCGTTGGCTGTCTATTTCCATCCGGTGGTAGAAAGCCATAGGGTGATTCTGTGGGACGGTACAGTCCGACAAGGTACTACGGTGTTTTCTGTGGAGGATGACACAGTACGGGTGGGGCGCGGGGCTTATAGAGATACATTAGCTCTGCAAGGGAAGGGGGTAGTGATAGAAGGAGAAACAGTGGATATGCGCAGCGGTAAGGTGGTTACAGTTAGAGGGGACGCCACCTGGGTTACTGTGAGCGACACGACTTTTGTTTCTTCCTCTTCTGTTACTATTTCTGCCTCTGTAGAGGATTCTTTGGCTGTCTGGTACGATCCGGTGGTGGTCAAGTTCAAAGGGAGAGTTCTTCAGGACAACAGCCTGGTAGCGGGTTTCGTGGGCAATTCAGCCAAGCCAGGCGTTTGGCAGAGAATTACGCCAGATCCAGGGCAAAGAGACGCCACAACAATAATCTTGCCATCCTACTCCAGGAACGCGGAGCGACTGATCGACCAAGTCTCCGTGATTCCGAAGGTGGTTACCCCCAACGGGGATGGAAGGAACGATTTTGCTGTAATCAGATTCAGTGTTCTCAAGTTGAAACCTGAAAAAGTGTGGGTAGAAATATATAATCTCCAAGGCCATTTAGTAAGGAAGATAGACGCCAAAATTGTGAACGAGCCTGGTCAGCCTTCCTGGAGAGCCGACTGGAATGGGAATGACGGTTCGGGCAATCTGGTGCCGCCTGGTCTTTATCTATGCCAGATTAAGATAAAGGCAGAGTCTGGAGATAAAATAGCAACCCGAACCATGGCAGTAGTCTATTAGTATCTAAATAGAAACGCCAAATATCAAAAGGAAGGAGCAGCTAAATATGTTGTTCAAAAACAATAGGATGTTTTTTGTGGCGGGGGCAACGGCTATGCTATTTTTATGCAACCTAAGCAGTTATGCGCAGGGGGTCAGAACGGGTTTCTACGCCCCTACAGGGCCTAGGGTGGAGCTCGGTGCTCTGGAGCCTACGCTGAGAAAATGGTATGTTCCTCAGGAGCTCTATTTGCAGTATCGCTGGCAACCGTGGGAGTATACCAATTATGCCAAGGAACATTATCAGAAGTATGTGAAGATAGAGCTTGAGGGGACACGTTATTATGACATCTTCGGTAATTATATCACCAGGGGTTGGGAGATATATCACTGGGATCAAGTGCAGCCCCGGATGTACCAGAGTCGGATCAGGAAGAGCCCTAAGTATTCTACCTGGTTTGACAATGTGTTGATCTCTTCAGTATCCCGGGGACAATACTACACTGCTATTACTATTGCCGATGAGATCAGAACAACGCTGACCCCCCTCACTTTCTCAAAGCCTGCCTTCAATGGGGTTCAATGGGATTTTCTCAGCGACAAATATGCCTTCACCGCCCTGGCCTCCAGGATTAACCTGCCCTCTTATGCGGTGCTGTATGAAGAGAATATTGGGGATGAAATAACCAACTACACTAATCTATTTGGATTCCGGGGCACAGTGCAGGTGGGAGACTTTGCCAAGGCGGGCATCACTTATGTGAACGCTCATCATGGCAGCAGTGCGGAGGATTTTGGAAGCAACTCGTTCAAAGGCATACTTAGCGGGCCAAGCAATACTGGCTGGGTGGAGAGAATCATGGTGCGCATCTCCGACGATTCGCCAGAGGATACTCCAGGGGCAATTCTCTACCGGGAAGAGGTCTGGATCGATGGACAGTATCATCCCGAGGTCACCCCGGATATTGAAGGAGGGGTGTTTGTAGAAGGGACCTGGCGGGTTAGCGGAACCGAACAGATGGTATTGACCTACGATCTTCAGCATAAATCTGCTGTTGACTATAAACAAATAAAGAAGGTGGAGATTGTCCTGGTGTTAGCTAACGACTATTTTGTGGAGATCTCCTCTAACCTTCAGACTAACCTAGCTCCGGTGCCTTCAGTGGTATTTCTGCCGGTAGCCCGTGCCAAGGGGAATGTGAAAGATGGCTCAAATCAGCAGATGCTCAGGATCCGCTACGGGTTGCCCACAGGCAATGAGATATACGGCGTCACCTTTGAGATCAATGATGTAGGAGGATTTAACCTCAGGGCCGAATATGATATTAACCGGAGGTTCAGACGATTTCCCAATGAGAACATCCCGGGCACCATAGGGGGCAAGGAGGTGAAGCAACACAGCTTAGCCATAGATAAATCTTCTGCATTTTATCTCCAGGCTTCTCTGATCGCATACCCCTGGTTTGCATACGGGGAGATATTCAATATTGACGATGACTATTCCACTTCTATGTTTATTGAGGACAGCAAAGGGCAAATCGATTACGAAAATGCCACCCGGTACAGATTCGACTTCGTTGATGACAATGATGACCAGGACAGATTTCCGGATTGGCAGCGAGCAAATCAGCCTGCGGCAGATCGGGCTGTTTTCCCAGGAATGGATGAAAACAATGACCTGGTCTTTGATTTTAACCAGAATAACAACCTGCAGCCTGATTATGAAGAGCCTTTTTTGAAGTATAACGTTGATCCTCCCGAGTTTCTATTCGGTATGGATATGAACAACAACGGGACCGTAGATCGTTTCGAGGACGACCATGAAGCGGATTTGCCTTATAAAAAGGGCCACAAGGGCTATAACATATATGGAGGTGTGGAGATTGTTCCCAACATCGGACTCAAATTGGGCCATTTAGAGGAACGCTTGGTCAGCTCTGACCGTAGAAGTCTCTCCACCTACGGGGTGTTCACTGTTGAACGGGACTATGCCCGTGTAGGGAAACTCTGGGTATGCAACATAGCCAAGAAGGTCAAAGACGATATCCCCGACCCAATCTACTTGTGGGTCCAGCCATCAGGCTCGGCAGGGGAGAGTCGCAAAGTAGACGATCCCCTTTTGCAGCGCGACACCTTTGTGAATACTGCCTATTTGCGGTTCGACTATCTTCAGATCCCTAAGTTGAGAATTATCAACAAGATTAAATATGAGATTTACGATCAAGCAGGCGCAGTGAGGGAAGAATATGGTGCCAGCGACCAGCGGTTCTTCGGGCTTATCAATAAGATGGATTATACTCAGAGCATTGGGGAAAATCTCGTCATCAGGCCGAAATGGAAAGGTATGTACGAGCAGCTGAAGCGAGACGGTGAATTGGAAAAGAGAGAGCTTACTGAGATTCTCTTCTTGGTTGGCACATACAATGTGTCCGCAAGAGCTTGGCTTGAGGGAGGATATCAGGGGACGATCTTCTGGGACCTAGTCGATGCCTATAACAACTATTATGGTACAGTATTTGCGATTCAATTTACCAATACATCTGATTTCTTGGGTTATGCCATTACCGCTAAGTTAGGATTCCGTTGGGAAAGGCTGGACTACACCGATGAAGGCCGTGCGGACGAAACAAGTACGGTGGCATTCATCAGGATATATGCGGGTGTGGAATAGCCTGTTCGGCAGCTCTCGAACCCGAGCGCAAGAGTGTTAAGTCCTTAGCAGTCGCTGAGGACTTTTTATATCTTAGCAGAAAAGCTAATCATGCTCTGTCAATTCTAACGACGTTGCGACCCTTTTTATTCAATTCCCAAGTAAGTAGAAGCGGTCGGCGATCGTGCGCGTGGGGTTGTCTTGGTATTCCTCTCAGGAAAGGGATGGGGCCTTGATCGTGGGGGCACTACAATGGCTTCGATCTTACAGGGGGCACTCAGGTCGGCAGATATCGGCGGCGCATGGGCAGTTGCGGGCGTCCTTCAGGAAGGGCCGCTCCTCATAAGCTTGATAAAAGTCATCGAGGGATCTTGGTTTCTCGAGGTGGGTGATTAGGCCGACGATGTCGTGGGGGAGGGTATAAGCCTGCAAGAGTCTGTCCACGTTCCGGACCATACGCTGCGCCTGGACTTCGATGTCCCTGATGTAAACGGCTCTCCCCTTGAAATCTATGCTATCAGCGCTTGACACGCGGGAGACGATTCGACCTTCGCAGGCCACTTTTGTGCCCCTGCAAGAGGACGAGTCCTATCGGGGGCCTCATTCCTGGTGAGGGCGTGGATGACCCTTCGATACCAGTTTTGGGGGCATGTTTCTGCCGCTGACTTTACCGAAAGGATCGGGTTGTATGCCGAGCTTGAGCATGTGTTCGGCCCCCAGGGCTACGTCTATTCGACAGCCCAGCTTCTTGACTCAGCCCTGCTCCGTATCTTCGCAGGTGTCTCGCCTCTACGATTGGAACTCCTTCCGGCGGGACAGGGGTCTTGCCCGGGCCTTGGGGGTTGACCAGTTGCCGGATGAAGGTGACATCCGAAAACGATTGGCTGCTGCCGCCACCCTCGCCAACAACGGCCAACCGATGGGAGCCGAGCTACGGCCGGGCAACACCGAGTGCACCACGGATTTTAAAAGCTTCTTTGAGTCTGCCATACCAGTGCCTGCCTCCAATTACAAGCCCACCTTAGTGCCGATAGAGAAGGTCTTTTCCTTCGAGGATATCTTACAATACCTGGGGGCCAAGGGTCTCAAATACGTCTGGTGCTGCTCGGGCTACCGCCGAGCTTAAACTTTTAGGGCAATGCCTTCTATGTCCAGTTAGTGCACCCCTCCCATAACATCCTCAACTGGTTCAAGCGATTCGGCCTGCGCCGAGAGTTCTGCTCAAAGAGCATCGGTTGGTTCCCGATGAATCTGCTCTGCCTGCCGGCGCTTGTGGTTCGGAACAAGCTCCGATGGTTCATCAAGTATCTTGTAGGCTATCGCTATTGAGCTCTGATGGAATATATCTTCCGCCGCTTATCCGAAGGGAAACCCTATTATGGGGCCTGACCGAACTTCACGATGATGCCCACAACTTAAGGGGGAACGGAGAAATTTGGGTAAGGGATGAGTGCGTCCATCCTGTGTTCCAACCCCTGTTATTCAACGGCCTGACACCATTTTCCAGGCTTTCTGGCTTTTAAAGATCAAATTCATAACACCAAAGGGGAGAAATCCCGACCAAAAATTTCTAAAGTGGTCGTTCATTATCTAACAAAATTACCTTTTGCGAATGTGAGATGAAATGAAAAGATCAAGACGGAGGATGGTATGCCTGTGAAGGTTGGGATAATTGGTTGTGGTGCCATAAGTCAATTCCATTTGAGAGGTTATCGAAAAGCAGGGGCAGAGATCACCGCTGTCTGCGATGCCGATGAGTCTCTCGCAAAGAGGAGAGCAAGCTCTTGCGGTGCAAAGTATTTCACCGATTACAAGGATCTTTGGAATCAAAAGGAGATCGAGGCATTATCGGTGTGCGTGCCCAATTTTCTGCACTACAGGGTTGCTCTTGACGCCCTGGAGGCAGGGAAGCACGTACTCTGTGAAAAAGCCGATGACCAGGACCTTGAAAGAAGCCGAGGACCTGGTGGAGGAGGTCCAGAAAACGGGACTTGTCTTTCAGGTCGCTTATATGAAGAGGTTCAATCCCGGTTTCATCCTCATGAAGAAACTCCTGCCCCGGATCGGAAGGATGGAGACGGGACATTTCAGAGTGTTTCATTACTTTCCGCTTTCCTTCTGGGAAGAAAACAGACGGAACAAACCCTGGCAGCTTCAGGCCGAAAGAACAGGAGGATGCGCCCTTCCTCACAGTGGAAGTCATCTGTTGGACGCGATGTTTTGGTTTTTCGGCGATCCCGTTAGCGTCGATGCCAGGGTTATGAAGAAAGATGGCTATGATGTTGACTACCTCTGCGCCTGCTTCTTCGAACTCCAGGATGGGGCAACCATCTTCTTCGAGGTGAGCTGGCAGCCATTAAGCAGGATCGGCTACAGAAGGGACGGATGGGATGAGAAGATCGAACTTAATGGTACGCAAGGGAGATTGGAACTATATTCGACCCTCTGGATGGGTGAAGAATCACCGTTGGTAAGACAGTATATTGAAGAGGAGCAGAGGTTCATAGAATATTTCCCCGGCCAGAAGGAACAGTTCAACGATGAGATAAAGGCCTTTGTCGAATGCGTGAACGGGGGGAGGAAACCCAGCCCGGACGTCCTTGATGGGTATAAGGTCCAGAAGGCGATGGATGCCATTTACAGGTCAGGAGCAAGGAAGGAACCTGTGCGTTTGACGTGAATAAGAGAGAAGAAAAGGGGATCCATAAGATGAAGGTTATGTATGTGAAGGCGCCGTATAATTTTGAACTACGAGAGATCGAAAGGCCGAGACCGGGGCCAGATGAGGTGCTCATCAGGATTGAGGCCTGTGGAGTGTGCGGAACGGATTTCCACGTGGCCGGAAGGCTGGCAGAAGAGTGGATGCCTATAGGCCACGAGTTTGCAGGAAAGGTGGCCGAGGTTGGCACAAATGTTCGGGATTACAAAGTAGGCGAAAAAGTTGTTGCCCAGAACGCGACCTACTGCGGCGTCTGTGAGGATTGCATGAACGGGCACCCCGAACATTGTGAGCAGATCTTCACAATGAACGATCAGCCTGCTTATGCGGAATATATTTGCATGCACAAGGACAGCCTCTATCCATTCGACGGTCTGGACTTTTCTCAGGCTACTCTGGCTGAGCCTTTGACGGTTGCCCTCGACCTGGTGGAGGCGGCTGAAACCCCTTTCGATAGCGATGTGGCCGTTCTGGGGGCTGGGCCTATCGGGCTGATGGCAGTGAGGTTGGCCAGGCTGAAAGGGGCAAGGAGGATATACCTGACGGACCTATCCAAAAGATCCGCACGGTTCAGGGCGGGTAAGAAGTTAGGGGCTGATGTACTTATTGAGGCCGATAGGGAAAAACGTTGTCGCATGCATCAGGGAAGAACATCCGAGAGGGGTTGATAGGGTTCTGGTGACGGCTCCGCCAAGGGCACTGCTGGATGGTATTCAGATCGCTAAATATGGCGGAATAATCGCCTTTATCGGTATAGAGTACGGAGAAGGGGCGCAGATCACCTTTGATGTCAATCGCTTTCATTTCAAGAAGCTCCAGTTGCGGGCCTCATTTGCAGTTCCCAACATGATGTTTCCAACGGCCCTTGACCTTCTGAAGCGGAGGGTGATAGATCCTGAACTGTTCATCACCCATACCATCAAGCTTGTAGATGTGCCAACGTTTATGAGAGAAGCGGCCAAATTTTAAAAGGGGATGATCAAGGCGGTGGTGATCCCATAGATCGCTATCCTCCGATAATGGCGGCTGTTTCATTCCCATTCCAGTTGGAGGAACCCGGGTGGATGGAAAATCAGGTCAGTAAGATGGGAGGGTGAGGATGATATTGCCACAGGTTAGGGTCGGTGCCCATAAGGTGAGCCGATTGATCGTGGGTGGTAACCCCTTCTCAGGCCACTCCCACCGCTCCCCGGAGCTCAACAGGGAGATGAGAGATTACTATACGGTATCAAGAATCAAGGAGACATTGCGCAGGTGCGAGCGGAGTGGTATCACCGCCATTGTGGCCAGAGGAGACAACTTTATTATGCGGGTCTTGAACGAATACTGGAACGAGGGCGGGAAGCTGCAGTGGATTGCCCAGACTGCATCGGAACGGGCGTCCATTGAGGCTAACATCAGCCAGATCGCCTCCTTCGGTCCCATAGCCTGCTACCATCATGGCACCCATACCGATGCCCTGTACAGAGAAGGCAGGGTCGATAAGGTGAAGGACTACCTGGCGTTGATTCGCGATCTTGGAATGGCGGTGGGATTGGGCACCCATAACCCCGAGGTGATCCGATATGCAGAGAATAAGGGATTTGATCTGGATTTCTATATGATGTCTTTCTATGACATTTACAGCCGTGGTGGAGAGATATACCTTGAGGAGGATCGTAAGGCCGCCTGTGGGGTCATCCGGCAGACGGATAAACCTGTGATTGCCTTCAAGATTCTGGCTGCAGGCAGGAACAATCCGGAAGAAGCCTTCAAATACGCCTTTGAAAATATAAAGCCCATAGATGCCGTGGTGGTAGGAGTCTTTACTAAGTATCACGCTAATCAAATAGAAGAGGATGTTCAATTAACCAACAGGTTCGCGGGTGCCACATGACCGGTGACACTACACAAAATGGTTAACCCGAGGCTTTGTGGCTCATAGTCTGATGATGTGGGTCAGGTAGATCCGGTCCCTACAAGTCTGCACCGAAGGTGTGCTAAGTTCTTATGCAGGAGGTATTGATGGTTAAGACAGAACAGTATTTTCAGATCAAAGTCCGCCCAACTTTTATTTTAGGAATCAACTATCAGAGCGCAGAATTCGGTCATCTGCCGGAGCTATGGGAAGACGAACACTGCGCCGAAATCGTAGAGCGGGACTTCGGGCACCTGAAAGACCTGGGGATTACCGCCATCCGCATTCAATCGGCCAAGTTCCACCGGGAGAAGACCTTTGAAAACATCCTGAAGTTCGCCCGGAAATATGGACTCTACCTCATCCCTAACTTCGGCCTGGGGGACCTCCTCCAGGGCGAACGATGGTTTCAGTCCCAGGGCGGAGACATCGTGGAACTGGAATCAAGGGAGAAGCCGAGACGGTTCAAAAATGAGCAGGAGGACCCTTTTGCAGAGCCTTCGCTGTCCAGACAGGTCGCTTACAT
>DTYK01000205.1 GCA_012961925.1 Candidatus Latescibacterota bacterium | reverse complement strand
TGTTCCAGACACTGTTCTCATGGTTGGAGTATCCGGAGATCAGCGCAAATACCACAGGCCAGTAGAATCCGGCAGCTATGGCTTGGACAGCACGGGCCCACACGAGGGCCATCGGCGTTCGGCTCAGGGCGTAGCAGACGTTGGCTACGCTGAACAGTAAAAAGGCCAGAATGATCGGCCGGCGACGTCCCAGTACATCAGAAAGAGCTCCCGAGACAAACGTGAATGTGCCCCGGGCCAGAAAGAACAATGACATGGACAATGCTACCAGAAATTCCGTGCCGCCCAGTTCTTTGATATGCACCGGTAAGACCACACCCGAGCTGTTAACTCCGAGTCCATGCAGAAAGGAGACGACATATAACCAGTCCAGTGAGCTCAAATCTTATCCTCGCCAATCTCTACTTCTGTTCCTGTCACCTTCCCTCCCTTAGGTGCACTGCAAACTTCCGGATCCTCTTACAGCAGACTTTTTCGGTAAATTCAGGTTCTCAAGAGAAAGTTGCATTTCCGATACGGATTATAAACGGGTCGTATAATATAATACAATTTTACTCGAGGCAAAAGGGTATGTGCCGAGTTATTTAGGGACGAGTTGAAATACCCAGTTTGGGGAAGGTAGAATCGCTCATGAATCTACCTGTCCCTGGGATGACTAAAGCTCTAAGTTTTGTGAGGACTTAAGTCAATTTGTGTTGACTTGGGCGCCTTATGGGCACTAAAAATGTACTTGGAGAAATTCCTTGACTTTACGATGCGAATACATTAACTTTTCGATTGAACTCAGTAATCTAAAGTTAGGGTATTCTATACTCGAAATTAGAAGATCTTGGGAGGCGAAGATGAAAACGTTTATTATTCTAATTTTTCTGTGCGTGTATGTAGGGATGAACCCCTTGCAGGAGACAGGGAGTTAAGATTATGCATGAGAAAATCACCGCTATTCCATGGTTTCTCTTGGGAGGGCTTTCATAGTGTCATCTCACGATATAATTGACAACCGCAACGCGGAGGAATCGTAATGAAGAAGAAATTCAATCAAGTGTATCAATTTAAGATCACATTGTGTGGAATTAGACCACCCATTTGGCGACGAATCCAAGTCCCAGAAACATATACATTTTGGGATTTGCATGTTGCCATTCAAGATGTCATGGGTTGGGCAGATTATCATCTCCATGAATTTGAAATGGCTTCCCCTAAAAACAGAGAAAAAGTGAGAATAGGAATTCCTGAAGGAGATTTTGATAGAGAAGTTCTTCCTGGATGGGAACCCAAAATAGCTGACTACTTTACGCAGGAGAATAAATCAGCAGATTATGTGTATGATTTTGGTGATGATTGGGAGCATAAGATAGAGTTAGAAAAAATTCTCCCACGAGAAAAAAATGTCGAATATCCCATATGTATCAAAGGGAAAAGGGCATGTCCACCAGAGGACTGTGGTGGGATCGGTGGTTATTACAACCTATTGGAAATCATAAGAGATCCTAATCATGAGGGATATGAAGAAATGATTGAATGGCTTGGTGGAGAATTTGATCCAGAGCATTTTGATGTGAAAGGGGTTAGTTTTGACGATCCTGACAAACGTCGAAAAATTGCATTTGGGTAGAATATGCGAAATTGGGGACAGTCCCCAATAAACCCGATGCTTGTCTAAACCGCCCCAGCAAGAAATGGTTGAGGAGGACATCACGCTTGATGAGGTACTTGAAGCCATTGTCACAGGACTCATCTTGGGAAACTATCCCGAGTATAGAAGGGGAGCTTGTTGTTTGCTCTGTGGCGTTACTCGGGAGGCTCGGGAGGGTCGTTCTTTACACATTGTTTGCACAAGGCCCGGCCAGTGCTTATCATTATTACAGTTTATGAGCCTAAACCGCCAAAGTGGGTAACACCAACCCAGAGGGGTGATAGATGAAGTGTAGTATTAAGGGATGCCCTGGAGAGTATGAGGAGCGGAAGATTGTGCACACCGTACGCTATCAGGGGCGGGTGATCGTCATTGACCATGTCCCGGCGGAGGTTTGCTCGGTGTGTGGGGATGTGCTCCTAAAGCCAGAGACGGTCCGTCGAATTGATGTGTTACTGCGATCAGCAACCCGCCCGGTGAGCACAGTCCCCCTTTATGAGTACGCATAAGGGTACTTCAGTTAGCACCTTTTAAAAACCCAAGGTTAAGCAAGAATTTCTCTCTTTCCACCAGGAGAAGGCATCCCAGATTCTATGTTGGCAAGCGCCCGGCTTCCCAATCAGCGGCGTCGGACCTCTCAAGGATCCAGTTATGTGCTCGGGCTTGCCAGGCGCGGCCAGCTTTCGCTTTTCTCGACGGCTATGCCTTTAAAGCTTTTGAAAGTCTCCTCAATGCCCGGCACAGAGAGCAGCAGTTGAGTCTGTTTTGTCGGCCGCAGTTGGGGTTTGATCGTTTTTTCCAGAAACTTGATTTGACGATTTAACAGCTGAATGTTCTACAGGTGAAGACGAATACCGTATGTGACAAAAAAATTGGGGACTGTCCCCCAATAAACCTTGAAGCTGAGCCTGCGGAAGCTACAAATAAACTATCAAATATCAAATAAGAACTTAAATTATCAGCCCGGTATGTCACTTGCATATGAGCAAGAGATCAGGTATATTTTCCAACAACGGTGTAAATTCTCCCCAACGGCCGATGAGACTGCCTTAATTTTATCTATTTTAGCCAATCGTGGTTGTGGATATGTTACGGCAATTGTGGCTGAGCCCATCGATCTTGATAAGGTTTCAGACAGATATCGCAGCCTCGTGCGTACTGCCTGTGAACAGCTCCTGGACCGTTACCGAGACGTGTTAGCGCTCGTCCTTATAGGCTGGACGGGTTCTTGCATAATAACGATGATCGGACCGCCATGATAAGGTTCATTCAGACAGGCGATGTACATCTCGATACCAGATTCAGCGGGATCAGAGACCAATCCAAACGGAGACAGAGAAGGGAGGAACACAGGTGGTCCTTCCGGAAGATCATGGAGATAACAGGCCAGACCCAACCGGACTTCCTGCTGATCACAGGCGACCTCTTTGAACATGAACGTTTCTCCCCCGATACGATCAACTTCATCATCCAACAGCTCGAAAGGATACACCCCCTTAAGGTATTCATCATCGCAGGAAACCACGATCACCTTGTCTCTGGTTCTCCCTACCTCACCTACGAGTGGCCAGATAACGTGCATATCTTCACAAATCGGGGTTTTGAGAGGGTTGAGATGGCTGATAAAGGTGTGGTTATCCATGCGGTGTCGGTTACGCCGCAGAACAGGCCTGACTATCTCCTCAAGGGATATGTAGTGCCTAAGGACGAGAGGATACACATCGTGATGTTCCATGGTTCCGAGACGACTGACAGAAGGAGCATGGAGCTGTGGGGGGACTGTCTTCCTTTCACCAGGGAGGATGTTCTTTCTTGCGGTGCCGACTATTACGCCCTCGGTCATTATCACAGCCTTAGACCAGTGCCATTCCAGGAGGCTGATGTGAAGGGGTTCTATGCCGGGTGCCCGGAACCAACGAAGTTCACAGAAACGGGTGAGAGATACATCATCCAGGTGGAGCTGGAAAAAGGGAGACCTGTACAGAAGAACGAGATACGAGATCAGCAGGGACGACGGTACCGGGAAGAGATAATAAGATGTGATGGATTCAAAACCAGGGATCAGATTCTGGAGAAGATAAGGGCCCTGTCCGATAGAGAGGCCATTGTGAAGATCGTGCTGGATGGATATACCGATCCTGATCTTGAACTCGACCTTCAGCTCATCAGGGAGAAGACAGAGGACTGGTTCTTTGCATCTGAGATCGAAGATAGAACCCAGCCCGACTACCGGCTGGATCGGATTGATAACCTGCTGGCCATTAGATTTCACGAAGAGGTCGAGGCGGCCCAAAAGCTCTGTCAGGACCCTGGCGAGATAAGGCTTCTTGAGGAGGCAGAGATCCTCGGGCTCGATGCCCTGTTGAGACGTGAGGTAAGACGGTATGAGGCTTAGTGAGATTTATGTGTTAGGGTTCGGGTGTCTCAGGGATGTCAGGATAAGGCTGGGCGAACGCCTTAACCTGATCCTTGCCCCTAACGATGAGGGCAAGACGACGCTTCAGCACTTTATACCGGCAATTCTATATCCGTTTACAGCCACAGCCCTGAGGAGGAGATTCAAACCCTGGCGGGGGGAGGACTATGGAGGCAGCCTTGCGTACCAGCTCGCCAATGGGCGGAAGTTCCTGGTTAAAAAGGTCATAAAGGACACTCCCCGGAAAGACATGGTGAGGTTGTTTGAAGAGTTGTCCGGTGAGGACGTGACATCCCGATATCGGACTAGTACCAAAGGCCCTCTGTTCGCCGAAGAACAGCTCAACATGACGAAAGAGAGTTTTGAGGGTATACCAGTGGTGAGACAGCTTCAGGTGGCCGAGATCGGGGATGATAAGGTGAGAAAAGAGGTGATGGAGAAGATAAAGTCCTTAGTGGCCACGGGCCAGGAACGGATGGGCCTCGAGGATGCCATCGGTAAACTGGAGAGGCGCCTGGAGGAGATAGGGAAGACTGAGACCCGGGGAAGAGAGACCGAGGCAGCAAGGGCTTATAATAGAGTGAATGATCTTCGGGAAGAGTTCAAAGAGCTGTCAAAGGCGCACAAGGATCTGGAAACGGTGCTCGAAAAGATAGGGACCCTGAAGCGTAAGCTTCAGGATTGCAGCCGGCGGGAAAGAGAACTCGACTATAAGGTGAGGGCGGCGAGGGCTCTGGATCTGCGTTACAAATGGAAAGAGGCTCAGGCCGTAAGGGAAGCGTACGAAAGAAAATACGGTGAGAAGATCCCGGAGAAGGAGTTGGTGGGCTTCCTGGAGAATAAAAGAAGGGCCCTTATAAAATACAAAATGATCTCACCCCAGGATCTGGAGAAACTCAGGGGCTTGCTGGAGAGGGTGAAAAACAATGACACAAGGGTCGACCTGTTGCTCAAGGATGTTGAAAGACAGGATAATGATCTCAAGGCTTTGAAGACACAGATCGAGGCAATTCCTGCTCTTTACTCTGCGCTCACCCTTCAGGAGGTCCGTGATCTGAGGAAGATAGAGGCTGCTGTGACAGGCTTTGACATCTCCCTGGATCGATCCCGGAAGGATTATGAGAGAAACCTTCGCAGGCTCCAACGGGCGCGGTATAACCTGCGGCCTGCGCGCCTGTTCTTCGGTGTGGGTTTGTTTCTGTTCCTTGTCAGCCTCATCTCTTTTATCCTGTTTCGGCCTGGTCTCATATCCCAGCTACGTCTCCCCCTGGAGGTCGCAGTGGCTGGCCTGGTCCTTGGGGCAGTGGCAGCGGTCGTGAGCTGGTCGGTTGCCAGGAGGATAAAGGGAAACATGGGGGCGATAGGGGAGGAGATGAAGGATGTCACGCTCGGGCTTCTCTCCCAGGGCAGGGAGTTGGTTGACGGCATAAGGGGAATGAAGCCGATCTTCGAGATGATGAGCGGCCTTGAGGAGCCGGAGACGGGCCGACTGGCAGAGGATCTGGGATTCGAGGAAGTGATAGATATAACGCAGGCATATATGAACTATTACAGGAATTCAAAGGCCCAACTGTTCGAGGCTGGTGCCTGTGGGGACTATGACGAGATGGAGGATCGGCTTACCAGGTTTCAAAGACTCATCGCCGACAGAGACAGGTTCTTGAAGGATATCGGGGAGAGGCGTAGTGAGGCCGAAAGACTGGAACGGGAGAATGAAAGGCTGCTTGAGGATATCCGCAAGGATCTTGAGGGTCCGTTCCCGGAGGTCAGGGAAGGTCT
>DTYK01000204.1 GCA_012961925.1 Candidatus Latescibacterota bacterium | reverse complement strand
GGTTTGGGCAAGCAAAGAAAAGGAAGAATCTAATATGAAAAAACTTATCGACAATTTTTTGCGATACTTAAGCCGTCAACGGGATTTTTCAGAGAGGACGGTCCGTTCATACCGGACGGATCTCCTCCAGTTTCTGGATTTCCTGGAAGGAAGGATCGGAGGAACGGAGGTGGATCCGGAAGCGATCGACCGAAGCCTGGTCCGCCAGTACCTCGCGTTGCTGCAGCAGAAGGGGCTTAAAAGGCGATCTATCGCCCGGAAGCTGGCTACTATCAGATCCTTCTTTAAATATGTCTGTCGGGAGGGGATAATAGAGCGTAATCCCGTCGTTGGCATCGCCTCCCCCCGATTGGAAAGGAGACTTCCCAGATTTCTCAACGTAAGCCAGGCGGGAATGTTGATGGAGCTACCTCCGAAGGGGGATGTCCTCGGCTTGAGGGATTGGGCGATACTTGAGTTACTTTACGGAACAGGAATTAGGCTGAGCGAGCTTGTGGCGCTGGACGTCTCTGACGTCGATATGATAGGCGGCGTAGTCAAGGTGACCGGGAAGGGAAGGAAACAGAGGATCGTCCCGCTGGGACATATGGCAATGGAGGCCTTGAAGGCATATCTTATGGCACGGAAAGAACTTCTGGGGGAAAAGACGACAGATTCCAAGCGAGGGGGTTCCATTGGGAAAGGCAAAAGGCTTAAGGACGATAAGGCACTGTTTCTAAATGTCCGTGGAACAAGACTGAGCGGAAGAAGTGTACAGAGGCTAGTCGGGAAATACATCTCAAGGGTCTCGGAGATGGAGGGGTTAAGCCCCCATGCTCTGAGACATACGTTTGCAACCCACTTGCTGAACGCTGGAGCTGACCTTGAGGCAGTTAGGGAACTCTTAGGGCATTCAAGCCTCTCTACAACCCAGATCTATACCCACGTCAGCGTAGATCGTCTTAAGAAGATATACGAGCAGGCACATCCGAGGGCATAGGATCTCTGCAGAAGAGAGAGAAGGAAGATTCCCTTTAGTCTTTTCCCACTGGTTTGATTTTGAAAGGAGGAGGGAACGATTGAAGTCGGGAAAGGAGAGAGTTGTGGCCACGACGATCCTGGGCATCAGACGCGGTGGGAAGGCTGCCCTGGGCTGCGATGGACAGATAACCATCGGGGAAAGGGTGATGAAACACAACGCCCGTAAGGTACAGAAGATTTACAACGGTACAATCCTGGCCGGATATGCCGGCGCAGCGGCCGATGCTATCACCCTCTTTGAAAGGTTTGAAGCGAAACTGGAACAGTTCCACGGCAACCTGAGGCGTGCAGCCGTCGAACTCACAAAGGACTGGAGGATGGACAAATATCTCAGAAGACTGGAGGCAATACTGGCAGCCATGGACAGGGACTATTCCCTGGTCATCTCCGGAGAAGGCGAGGTTATAGAACCGGATGATGGCATAGTCGCTCTCGGCTCAGGAGGAGCATATGCCCTTGCAGCAGCCAAGGCCTATCTGGACTCCTCCAAACTTGATGCCCGCACAATCGTAAGAAAGTCCCTGGAGATTGCATCATCGATCGATGTGTACACAAATGATAAAATAATAATCGAGGAGCTGTGAAGTCGTTATTGCGTAATTGGGTTATTGGGTGATTACGTTATTGGGCTATTAAGTCGCTAAGTTATTGAGTGATTGAGTAATGCGGTAGTTGGGTAATTAGGTTATCAGGTAATTAGGTTATTGGGTATTGAGTCCGTAGGCTGTCTGGTCCGTTTTTGGGAGTGATACCCTGTCCTTAGAATGACCTCTAATGACCTAATTCCCAGTAACCCAATTACCAAAGAATACGAGGAGATTATGGAAGAGCTGACACCAAAACAGATCGTTGCCGAACTGGATAAATATATAATCGGGCAGGACAAAGCGAAAAGGTCCGTCGCCATTGCACTGCGGAACCGCTGGCGACGCCAGCAGGTCTCCGAGGACCTTCGCGAGGAGATCATGCCCAACAACATCATAATGATCGGTCCTACAGGGGTTGGCAAGACGGAGATAGCACGTAGGCTGGCCAACCTGGCGAATGCTCCCTTCATAAAGGTCGAGGCTTCCAAGTTCACCGAAGTCGGATATGTCGGCAGAGATGTGGAGTCGATGATAAGAGATCTGACCGACCTTTCCGTCACAATGGTGAAGGGCGAGAAGGCTAAAGGGATTCAACAGGAAGCGGAGAGGCAGGCTCAGGAAAGGTTGCTGGACATCCTGCTTCCTCCTGTGTCCCGGAAGAAGGGTAGACGGAGCTCACCGGCCGACAGGGAGGCCGAGGAGAGGAGGAGAAGGACAAGGGAGAAGCTGAGGAGGCAACTGGATGCCGGAGCACTGGACAACAGGGTGATCGAGCTCGATCTCTCCCATAGTAATCCCTTCCCCATAGTAGAGATCTTCTCCCCAATAGGCATGGAAGAGATGGGGATCAACATGCAGGAGTTGTTCGGTGGAATGCTGCCGAGAAGGATAAAACGACGCCGCGTATCGGTCGCTGAAGGGAAAAGAATACTGGCACAAGAAGAGGCCCAGAAACTGATCGATATGGATGAAGTGATCAGCGAAGCAATCGAACGAGTGGAGACCTCTGGCATTGTTTTTGTGGACGAGATCGATAAGATAGCTTCAGGCGAGGGAACTCCGAGAAGTGGTCCCGACATCTCGAGAGAGGGTGTACAGCGTGATATCCTACCCATCATTGAGGGTTCAAGCGTGATGACGAAATACGGTATGGTAAGGACCGACCATATTCTATTCATCGCTGCAGGGGCGTTCCACGCTACCAAACCCTCCGATCTGATTCCAGAACTACAGGGGAGATTCCCTATCAGAGTGGAACTGGATAATCTCACAGCCGGGGATTTTGTACGAATCCTGACAGAACCGAAGAACGCCCTTCTGAAACAATACGAGGCCCTGTTAAAGACTGAAGGGGTCAATATCTCGTTTACAAAAGGTGCCATATGGGAGATAGCAAGTGCTGCGGATGAGGTGAACTCGAGGACCGAGAATATCGGTGCAAGAAGGCTCCACACGGTGTTGAATACCCTCCTCGAAGACATCCTGTACAATGTCCCAGATATGAGGGAGAAAAGGATCAAGATCACCAAACAGATGGTGAGACAGACGCTCAGCAAGATCATCGAGGACGAAAATCTGAGCCGATACATCCTTTGAGCCAGTCGCCTTACCCTCGCAACCGGAAGAAAACAATGCACAAGGACCTTGTCTCAATAGATGACCTTGAGCCGGAGGAGATCTTCGAACTCCTTGAGTCAGGCCTTGAACTGAAGAAAAAGCGCGCCCTGGGTATAGTGGAACCCGTACTTCAGGGTCGGACAGTGGTGATGATCTTTGAGAAACCATCCCTCAGGACACGGGTCACCTTTGAGGTTGGCATCACTCAGTTGGGTGGACAGGCTATATACCTCCAGGGTAGCGATATCGGACTCGGCCATAGGGAGAGCATTGCTGATATAGCCCGGAACCTGGAGAGATGGGTGGACGGAATCGTTGCGAGGGCCTCTTCCCACCAGACCGTTGTGGAACTTGCTCGCTGGGCCGATACCCCGGTAATCAATGGGCTTACCGACAGGGAACATCCCTGTCAGGCCCTGGCACTGGCAATGACTTTAAGGGAGAAAAAATGCGACCTCCGTGGGCTGAAGTTCGCCTTCATAGGTGACGGCAACAACGTGGCCCATTCCTTCATGTTGCTCTCTCCAAAGGCAGGGATGGATTTCGTGATCGCCTGCCCGGAGGGATACGAACCCGATAAACAGATCACAGAGCAGACAAAAGATCTGGCAGCAAGGTTTGGGACCTCTTTCAGTATCGTTCGGGACCCTTTTGAAGCGGTGAAGGACGCCGACGTCGTCTATACCGATGTCTGGGTGAGTATGGGACAGGAATCTGAAGCGGTCGAGAGGGAGAAAGCCTTCCGCTCCTACCAGGTCAACAGGGAACTCATTGATTCAGCAGAGAGGGAAGTTCTGATAAGCCATTGTCTCCCTGCCCACAGGGGCCAGGAGATCACAGATGAGGTTCTGGATGGACCTGGCTCTATAGCCCTGGATGAGGCGGAGAACAGGCTTCACATCCAGAAGGCGGTGATGGCAAGATTGTTTGCATAACCCGGAGTGAGCCGAAGACGGTTGGGGCGAAGGCTTCGGGTTGCCCTTTCCAAGCCTTTCCGTAAAAGGCTTGAGCGAAAACTCCCGCCACCCCTCCCCAGCAGAGTTTGGGGGGCTG
>DTYK01000203.1 GCA_012961925.1 Candidatus Latescibacterota bacterium | reverse complement strand
CCCTCACTACAAGCGTGCAAGAGTTCTGACATCCCATCGGAGGACAGAAAGTGGACGAGATCAGACCGTCTATATCTACGGGCGTTTTTCAGGAGCTGAGCCCTGAGGAGGAGATCCGGCGGCTGGTAGGAATAGGTTGGAGGTATCTGGAGATTAACTTCTCCATCGGCAGATTTGGAAGGTGCGAGGCCTATAGGATAAAAAGGCTGTGCGAAGATCTGGGTGTGTCCGTCCTCCAGGTTCACGGCTGTAATCCCGGTATGGCCCGGGAGTCCCCGGAGGAGAGGCGTAAGTTCGTGGACCAGGCGAAAACCTCACTCCTTTGGGCTGGTGAGTTGGGCGCTGAGTGGGTGGTGCTTCATCCAAGCAATAGGAAGGCCGGCCGCAGGACCCCGGATGCTTTCGAAGAGGTCAAGGAAAGGAACCTCGAGGGCTTCCGGGAGCTGCTGGAGACGGCGCACTCTGCCAACGTTGGAATAGCAGTGGAGAATCTCCCTCCTTTACTTCACGATTCCATGGAGGGCGAGAGGCTCTTCGGTACGGAACCCTCTGAGCTGGTCTGGCTCGTCGAGAACGCAGGCCCGGAGCGGATGGGTGTTTGTCTGGATGTGAATCACATCTTCGCGAAATGCCAGGGATTCAACCAGTATCAGGCCATAAGATGGTTCGGACGTCCTCTTGTAGCGACCCATATCTCCGACAATGATGGTTTCAGAGAACAGCACCTTTTACCTTTCATGGGGGACATAGCCTGGAGGACGGTTATGAAAGGACTTCGTGAAGTAGGATACAAGGGACTTTTCAATCTGGAAGTCGACCTCAACAAAACGCCGCTTTCCGTCAGGGACGATCTCCTCCGATATGCCTTAAGGCTAACCGAGGAGATGATTCAGGGGGATATATAGTCTGACAATACCACCTTTCCGGCTTCGAGAATGTCGAACCCAGAAAGGCTCGATATTCCAATCATCGACAAAGTTGTGCTGGGGCAAGACGCAAATTTACAAGCCAAGCATCTTTTGATCCCGAGAGAAAGTAATTACGAGGGGCTCTTCCTCCAGGGAGTGAAGGTTGGTAATGAATCATTGTATACGGGAGGGTTTAAAATGGCAAAGCTTGCGATAAACGGCGGAGAGCCAGTTGTAAAACAGTCTTTGGACAAGAGCTGGCCCATATTTGATGAAAGGGAAGAGAAGGCGCTTCTGGAGGTACTGCACAGCAAACACTGGTGGAGAGGCGGAATTGAACCTGCCCAGTCCAAGGTCTCCCAATTTGAAGATAGGTTTGCTTCTTACTGCCAGGCGGAGCATGGGATTGCAATTACTAATGGCACCCAAGCTCTTGAATGTGCCCTGAAAGCTGCTGGAATTGAGGCAGGGGATGAGGTGATCGTTCCTGCTTTGACATTTGTGGCTACAGCCACCTCTGTGGCCCTGGTGAACGCCATCCCCGTATTCGCGGATGTTGATCCTGACACCTACAACATCAGCCCCCAAGCCATAGAGGATGCGATAACCGAGAGGACGAGGGCGATAATCCCGGTGCACAACGGGGGATATCCGTGCGACATGGACGCTATCTCCGAGATAGCTAAAAAGCATGACCTTGTTGTGATTGAGGACAGTGCCCATGCCCATGGTTCAGAGTGGAAAGGGAAAAGGTGCGGATCCTTGGGACACCTCAGTGCCTTCAGCTTTCAGCAGTTCAAGGTCATGACCTGCGGCGAAGGGGGGATAGTTCTAACCTCCGACCCTGAGCTTGCGGAGAAAGCGTATTCGTTCATGCACATAGGCAGAATGCCGGGGAGGCCCTTCTACGAGTTTCACCGCCTTGCTTCAAACCTGAGGATGACTGAATTTCAGGCTACCCTCTTGCTCTGTCAACTTGAAAGGCTCGATG
>DTYK01000202.1 GCA_012961925.1 Candidatus Latescibacterota bacterium | reverse complement strand
TTTCGAGGGGACCACATCAAGGACAGGGCTGGGTGTCATGAGAGGCCGCTGGACAATGGCAAGCAGGCCTGTGGGTAAGGATGACACCGACAGGGGGAAGTTGATCTGGTACAATCCGTGGGACAGGGTTCCTGTGAAGGAGATCTGGCCTAACAGGCAGACCACTGCCCAGGAGAGCAAGGTGCACGTACTCAATCTGGAATTCATACCTGATGGGCCCTCATCCTGGGCGGGCATTATGAGGGCCCTTCCAGGAGGCTCCAGGGATTTTTCAAGGGATAAGTTCTTGGAGATCTGGGTGAGGGGAGATGAAGGTGTACTCAACATAGACCTTGGAGCCATAAGCGAGGACGTCATCTCAAACGGCATACTCGATACAGAAGATAAGCTGAGGTACGGCCAGAGGGATGGGATACTCCAAGCCGATGAGGATACAGGACTGGACGGCCTCTTCGACGAAGATGAACCAGACTATGACCCTCAGACAAATCCCGACCCGAACGGAGATAACTGGAGGTATGACGATAAGTACGACTACAGTCATATAAATGGAACGGAAGGCAACGCCTCTGATCCGGACAGGGGTAGACGACCTGATACAGAGGACATCAATGGAAACGGATACCTCGACCTCGAGGACGATTATTACGAATACTCGATAGACCTCTCGACCGATGGGCTTGTCGGAGGGGAGCCCGGTGGAGTTGTGGTTGAAGATACCAGATTTAACGGCTGGAGGCTTTTGAGGATCCCATTGTGGGCTGAAATCGGCTATCCTGTGGTGGTCGGCAACCCCGATCCCTCCCGGATAGAGTTTGTAAGGCTCTGGTTGACAGGGGCTCCAGCAAAGGTTCTGATTCAGATTGCCTCCCTTGAAGTCGTCGGGAATAACTGGCAGGAGTTAGAGGTTTCGCCAGGGGAACAGTTCAATGTGACCGTGAAGAACACCCATCAAAACAGGGATTATAACCCACCTCCAGGGGTCAAAGTCGAAAGAGATCCTCTGACTAATATCCGGGAGAGGGAACAGTCATTGGTGCTGATGTTTGAGGGGCTCAAACCGGGACATCAGGCCACCGCCTATCGTACGTTGGTTCAGCCGCAGGATTACACGGACTACCAGACCCTGAAGCTCTGGGTCTTTAAGGCTCCGGTATCTCCTGTAGAATTCCTGTTACGTTTTGGTGCTGATGAAGAGAATTACTACCAGTATAAGACGCCGCTCAGTGAGGGATGGAACCAGGTTACAGTTGATCTTGAGAAGATTACGTGGCTTAAGACAGGAGGTTTGGATTCTTCTGAAGTCGCTGCCCTGGGATACTCGGTAAAAGGTAACCCATCACTTACCAGTATAAAGAGGCTTGAGCTTGGCGTGGCCAATCCTGATACGGCTTGGAGCTACATCTCCGGTGAGATCTGGGTTGATGAGCTCAGCCTCACCAACGCCAGGGATCAGACAGGGCTCGCAGGCCGAATTTCAGTGGATGGAGGTTTTGCCGATCTTTTTGATATGAGCGTTGATTACACAAAAAAAGGCAGTGAGTTTCGCACATTAAGGGAAAAGAGGGGTTCTGGAAGGGAGGATATCTCCCGGAGCATTCGTGGTGATCTCAAACTTGACCGACTACTACCGGAAGGCTGGGGGGTTTCAATCCCTGTTGGCCTATCCTGGGAGGAGAGGACGTCGTTCCCAAGGCTTATGCCCTTCTCCGACGTGGTACTGAGCGACCCTCAAAGATACAGGACATCAACGCAGCGCCATACAGCTGACATATCTTTCCGCAAAAGATCCACCTCCTCCAACCCTCTGATAGGATTGACGTTTGACAGGATAAGCGGCAGCCTGTCGGTTGTGAGACAGAAGGGTGTTTCGCCGGAGAGACCCTCCAGTGAAAGCTACTCCTATATCGGCTCCTTCCGTTACGATCTCTCCCCCAGAACTGACAGGTCATTTTCCCTGTTCGGAAGCGAATTTCATTATCTTCCTAAGAAACTCTCCTTTTCTACGAAGATAAAGAATGCAGGCTCGAGCTATCTGGATCAACGCGGGGTCTGGACCAGGAGGCATGATTTCTATATGGACGACGATCTTGGCCTCACATGGAGGCCTTTCAATAGTTTCTCTTTGGACTATAGTCTGAAGACAAAAAGGGATCTGGAAGTAGGTCTGAACTTATCTCCTGGTGATCTAAGTCTTGGGAGGGAGGTGAACCGAAGACAGTCGGCAACGCTCTCTTTCCGTCCTTCCATCTTCAGTTGGGTTCGTCAGGACTATTCATATCGGGTTACCTATCGCGAGGATAACGATCAGAAGCTCCGTCGGCGTGCAGGTAGGGGTAGAGATGTCAGCAACGAGGCCAGTTTATCCGCCAGGATTACGCTCGACCTACCCCGTATCTTTCAATCAACCGGCATATTTACTGGCCTCCAGAGGAGGTTCAGGCCACTAACCGGTTCTTATACACGTTCCAAAACCTTCCGCGATTACGGTCTGTTAGGTCGTCCATCACTGAGGTATCAGTTCGGTCTCTCAGACGAAGCCGAGGTGAGGACAGATCCCTCAGCATCCGAGCGCAACTCAAGGTCGATTTCCGACCGGTTGGAGTTCAACACAGAAGTTGATATCTTTGCTGATATGAGTCTCAAGGCTAAATATAAGTATGACTATAGATCCAGCCTCACATCGAGCAGCACAATAGATACGAGGAGGATCACCTTCCCCAGCGTAAATGTCAGATGGGACGGGATTGACAGGTACTACCCATTCAAAGAGCTGTTCAGGGATTCGCACATAGCTTTCGGTTATCAGAGAGAGTCCTCGAAGAGGGGCGCCCCTGGCCTCAAGCTTGAGGGGTTACTATCACGTTCAAGCACCCAAAGTTTCAGTCCCCTTTTCTCGTGGACGGCCCGGTGGAAGAATGACCTCAGATCAACGCTAAAGTTGATCCGCAAATCCTCTTCCAGTGATGATTTTAAAAACGGGGCGATGACGGGTACAACCAGGTCGAGCAGTACAACTGTAACGGCATCCCTAACCCGTTCTTTCAGCGCTCAGGAGGGAATTCAAATCCCCTTTTTGGGCCAGGCCAGGCTTAAAAGCGATCTGGAGATCTCCATAGACACAAAGTATAGAGCCAGTTACAAAGAAGTAGGGGTTGGGAAACAGCGTCCACAACCACGAGAGGATTCACGAGAGTGGTCGCTTGGTGCAAGAGCCAGTTACCAGTTCAGCAGGAGGTTCAGAGGGGGAGCAAAACTGGAGATCTCTAACCGGGAGGACAGACTGAGGGAGATTACCCGTAAGATAAGGGAAGTAGGCATATGGGGGGAGATACGATTCGATTGAGATGTTCTCTCTGACAAGAAAAGAACAGATAGTGCTCTGCCTTCTGGTGATTTTCCTCGTGATAGGGGGGGTCATATCCCTGCTTGATCGGCATAACCCCGATCTGATCGAAGAGTTTCGGGTTATTCCTGGAACAGTTGCGCCTGGAGATTCTGGGGAGGCAGTTATTCCAGGTAAGCTTGACATCAACGCTGCTACGGTCGAGGAACTGCAGACACTGCCAGGCATAGGCCCCAAGCTGGCAGAGGAGATAGTTCGCTTCCGTCAGGAAAACGGCTCTTTTGGATCTGTCGAGGATCTGTGTGCCGTCCGGGGGATAGGAGCCAGGACCCTTGAGGGGCTGAGACCTCTAATAAAGGCCGAATGAGATCCCGCTATGATACGGATAGTTTCGGGGACGGCAAAGGGGCGGTTTCTGAGAACACCGAAGGGCAGAAGAACCCGTCCTGTTATCGAGAGGGTCAGGGAGGCGATATTCGATATCCTTAGCGAAAAGGTGGAAGGCGCCCGAGTCCTGGATCTCTTTGCTGGATCGGGAAGTTTGGGGATCGAAGCCTTAAGCCGTGGGGCGAAAGAGGCGGTCTTCGTGGACTCCAGCCTCATAGCTGTGGCAACTATCAGGTCTAACCTTAAAACCCTGGGTTTTATGGATCGGTCAGAAATCCTCCCTGGGGACAGCCGTAAAGTGATAGAAAGGCTGGGTAGAGATAACCGGAAATTCGACTTGATCTTTTCCGACCCACCGTACAAGAAGCGGATGACAAAGGAGATCCTTGAAACTCTGGTTGCCTGGGATGTTCTGGCCGGGGACGGTGTGGTGGTCACGCGATGTCGGAGAGATGAACCCTGGCCGGAGGCTGTGAGCGGTCTTGTCCCCATTTTTAAGCGAATCTATGGAGATGCACTGCTGGCACTTTGGGGAGGCACGGAGTATGATACTGAATAATGCAGAATGGGTCGAAGACTTCGCTATGTTCCCGAGGGATCGGATAACATGGAGGTAAGATTGAGAAAGGCGCTTTATCCTGGTACCTTTGATCCCATCACTTATGGGCATCTGGATATCATTGAGCGGGCTATGGTCATCTTCGACCATGTAATCGTGATAGTTGCCTGTAATCCGGGCAAGACGCCTCTCTTCTCGCTTGAAGAGAGGCTGGATATGGTGAGGGAAACGACGCAGCATTGGGAAAAGGTTTCGGTTGATAGGTTTGAAGGACTGCTTGTGGACGCAGCTCGACTTAAGGGCGTCCATGCTGTGATCAGGGGTCTGCGGGCTGTGACTGACTTTGAATATGAATTTCAGATGGCTCTTACAAATCGTAGCCTGGACCCGCGTTTCGAGAGCGTCTTCCTCATGACAAGTAGTGAATATACCTATCTGAACTCAACGATCGTTAAAGAGATTGCTCGATTTGGTGGCGATGTGAGCAGGTTCGTTCCCCCATATGTGGAGGGGAAACTGAAGGAGAAATTAAGGACGGATATCATTCGTCACGCGGAAAGGTAAAGACAGGAGGGGGTGGTGAAGACGATCGCATACGTCGTCCAGCCCTCCGAAGGTGACCAGAGCAGTTTCGTCATCATGCTTCAACAGAAGAATTGTGAGGTCACACAGAAGAAGATACGCCTGCAGGCTGATGGATCAACAAAGGAGGACTGGGATATGGACGTAGCCGTTGACATGATCGGCCTTGCTGATAAACTGGACGTGGCGGTCCTGGTCTCAGGCGACGGAGACTTCGTCTCTCCTGTCAATCTTGTGAAGACAATAGATTCGAGGGTAGGGGTGTTCTCGTTCCCCCATAACACTGCGAAGGATCTGATCCTTGCGGCTGACTCTTATTATCCCATCGACGAATCCATGCTTCTGAAGGCATGATCGGGAAAGGAACCTAAGATGCGGGAAATCTTGGTTGATGGCGATGATCTCCTCCTTAATTGGCCCGATTTTTCCAGGCTGACCAAGAGGAGCGTTGAGGTTGCGCGGGATGAACTGATCCGCAAACTTGAGAATTACACAAAGGTCAGTGGCCGGAAGGTTACCGTCGTCTTTAATGAGCGTTTTGTCTCCTCTCATGGGATCAGAGCCTCCGAAGGGTCAAGCCTTAACATCGTCTTCGTCAAGGAGGAGCAGGATATCGGATCCTCGATCGAAGACCTGGTCAAACAGAAGCTTACAACGTGCCTCGTCGGTGTTGTAACGACCAATAGGGATCTGGCCCAGGCCGTTAAGAGACTGGGTGGCAAACACCTTAGCAATTTTGACTTCCTTGATAATGATGAGGATAGTCAACGGGGTAACGATCCGAGGTTTCAGGGGAGAGTCTCCATCGCCAAATCATTGGATTCAGAGGGAATCAGAGCTCTCAAGAAGCTGAAGGCAGCACTGCGTAAGAAGTCGAGGTCTAAGAGCTGACGGTTCATCCTCGTACCCATGGTTCAGAAGAACGAAATCCGGAGAAGGGTTCTTGCACGTAGGAGCACCCTGTTAGAAGAGGATGCTCTCCGAAAAAGCAGGATTATAACCGAAAGACTCATGGGTCTTCAGGAATATAAGCGTGCTGCTGTAATCCATTGTTACGTCTCTAAGGACAAAGAGGTAGACACCCGCTGCCTGATCCAGAGGGCCCTGAGCTCAGGGAAAAGGGTGATTGTACCGGTTACAGATCTGGAGAAGAGAAGGTTGTTCCATTCCGAGATAAAGGCTCTGGAAGAGCTGGAAAAGGGTACCTTCGGTATCCTGGAGCCGAAACAGGAGTGTCTGAGATTTGTTGAACCGGATATCATTGATCTGGTGATCGTCCCCGGGGTAGCCTTTGATCCGTATGGCAACAGAATAGGGTTTGGTGGTGGCTTCTATGACCGATTCCTTGCCGGTCTTAAGGTCCCAAAGATCGGTCTTGCCTACCAGTTTCAGATCCTGGACAGGATAGAGACAACCCACCTTGACGTGAGGGTGGACTCCGTCATGACCGAGGAGAGGATATATAGAAGGAGCAATTAAGGTACCGTTTGGTTAGATAAAACCAGATTCGGAAAAACACTGAATGAACACGGGTGTTTTTTCGGTGTTCAAATTTTCGCATTTAGGATAAATGAGATGAATCGGGTGAGGGTTGGCATTGTAGGGTCAAGATTTGCGGCCAGGATCCACGTTGATGGTTATAAGAGGTGTCCGGAGGCCGAGGTGGTAGCTGTAGCCTCCCCTAACGTGGATCATGTGAGAAGTTTCATTGCAGAACACAACATCCCTCAGTGTTACACCGATTATCGGGAGATGTTCCGCAAAGCCGACATCGACCTGGTGAGTGTCTGCGTTCCCAACTATCTCCACCGGGACGTGACCATCTCAGCCGCTGAAGCTGGAAAGCATGTGATCTGTGAGAAGCCGTTAGCGACTTCTCTCAGAGATGCAGGGGAGATGGTGGAAGTCTGTGAAAAGAATGGTGTCAAATTGATGTACGCCGAAGACTGGCTTTTCTCACCCATGCTGACAAGGGCAAAGGAGATATGTCAGGAAGGTGCGGTGGGGCAGGTGCTTTACCTGAAGGCAAAGGAGACCCACAGTGGTTCTCACTCCATCTTCGCAAAGAGGCTGAATTACTGTGGAGGAGGGGCCATGATCCATCTTGGCATCCACCCCATCGGATTTGCACGATGGTTCAAGCAGAAGGAGGTTGTGGGGGTTTCGGCAAGGGTGAGCGGAGGGGGAAAGCTAACCTGCTCCATCCCGATTTCGAAGGTGAGGACTGGGGGGCGGCTATCCTTACCTTTGAGGACGGTAGTTTTTGCCTCATTAAGGCCAATTACATAACTCTGGGTGGGCTTGATGACCAGGCCGAAATCTATGGAACGAAGGGAACTATAAGGGTCAACCTCTCACAGGGATCGCCGATAAAGGTATTCAGCCTCGAAGGTTATCAGTATGCCCTCGAAAAGGCAGAGACCACTAAGGGATGGACATTTCCGGCGGTCGATGAGGATTGGTCTCTCGGATATCCCCAGGAGCTTGCCCATTTTATCGACTGTGTCAGATATGACCAAGAGCCTATGTGGGGTGCAAGGGGTGAGGACGGCCTGCGTGCGCTTCAGATCGTCTTTGCCATCTACGAATCCTCAGGGAAGGGCAGAAGTGTTAAATTGTAAATTGGGGACGGGTTAATATTTCAAAGCCTTCCTACAGGAGGATGAGGATGAAGCTCGCCATTGTCTCCGACGAGATTAGTCCGGAATTCTTGACAGCGGTGGAACTCGGAACTGACTGGGGAATCCAGAACTTTGAGATCCGGGGCCTCCCCTCCGGACGTATGCCCTATATATCCGAGAGGGATAAGAGGGAGGTCTTCAGGACGGTCAAGGAATATGGAATAAAGATCTCGACCCTTTCCCCTGGAGCCTTTAAGATCCCTGTGGATTCTCCCGAGGTTCGATCCCAGATCGATGAGATGCTTCCTCGTACCTATGAGCTGGCCCACGAACTGGGTGCCGATCTGGTTATCGTCTTTGGGTTCCTTATGCCAGAGGGCGAAAAGGAAGAGAACTATCCCCAACAGGTGGTGGATATCTTAGGAGAGGTGGCCGAAAAGGCAGAACGGGAGAATATCCGTATAGCCCTTGAGAATGAACCAAGTTGCTGGGCAGGTACTGGAAGGACATCAGCCCGATTAGTACGGGAGGTTGGACAGAAGAACTTTGGCCTGAACTGGGATCCATGCAATTCGCTCAACTCCGGAGGTAAACCCTACCCTGAAGAATATACTGATCTAAAGGATCTGATCTTTCACCTTCATATCAAGGACACTAAAAAGGGGCCAGAAGGCAGCAGAACAGTGGCTATTGGCGAAGGGGATGTCAATTGGCAGGGGCAACTTGAGGCGTTGTATCGCAATGGTTACGACGGGTATTATACTGTGGAGACCCACTTCGGCCCAAGGGTGAAGGCCTCCAGGACGTGCGTTGAAAATCTGAAGAGGCTGCTTTTAAATGTGATGTAAGGAGAATGTTGGTGGAGGAGTAGATGAATGGTCTCGGTTGATCGATATTTGGAGAGGTTGAACGGCCTTATAGACGTGGAACATGTGAACGAGGCGGAACGGTTACAATTAGCAGCCCAGAACTTTGAGTCCGTTCCGAGACTCCCGCTGATCCTCAGTTCCGTGGATGATATGAGTAAGGAGGGGACCCCTTTTACCGACTGGCCGCGCTTCAGTTATGAAGAAGCGTACAGGGATATGGCCAAAATGCTCTTAAACGAGCTTAATAACGTTTACGAAGGGGTTCTGATGCGAGACGACAAGGTCTATGTGATCCGGGCCAATTACGGCGTCGGTATAATCCCTTCCCTGTTCGGATGTGAGATCGTGCAGGAGGGCGACCGTATGCCCTGGGTCATACCTGTTGAATCCATCGATGATATAAAGGCCATCCTTCGAAAAGGGGTGCCCGATATGATGGAAGGGCTTGGATCAAGGGTCCTGGAGACCGAAGAGTATTTTTTGGAAAAAC
>DTYK01000201.1 GCA_012961925.1 Candidatus Latescibacterota bacterium | reverse complement strand
TTATGTGTGTGTGAATTGACGGAGGCACTTGGTTTATCGCAACCTAAAATTTCTCGACATTTAGCCACACTGAAAGCCCTAAATCCTGAGGGCGCTAATGAGACAGCCTGGGGGAATTCGATGGATTTGCCTCCGGCCTTAACCTTGTGATGAATGAGGAGGAGATCGGGATCGGGGTGATTGGACTCGGAATGGGGGCGAACCGCTGCGAGATGGTGTGCCACACTCAGGGAGCAAGGCTGGTTGCGGTTGCCGATATTAATGCCGAACGAGCGGAAAGGATTGCAAACAAGCATAATGTGGAGTGGTACACCGACTACCACTGTCTGCTGGAGCGGGATGACGTAGATGTGGTCTATATCATGACCCCCAGCGGATTGCACGAGGAGATGAGTGTTGAGGCGGCCAAGGCTGGTAAACATGTGATCGTCACGAAACCGATCGAGGTCACGCTGGAGAAGGCCGATCGGATGATCGACGAGTGCACGAAGAAAGGGGTAAAGCTGGCCGTCGATTTCGAACAGCGTTATGTGGCCGACAACGTGAAAATATGGCGCGCCATCCGGGAAGGGAAGCTGGGCAAACTGATCCTGGGCGAGGTGCGGATGAAATGGTACAGGTCTCAGGAATATTATGAGGGGTGGCATGGAACGTGGGAACTCGACGGTGGCGGTTCATTGATAAACCAGACCATCCACTGGATAGACCTGTTGCAGTGGTTCATGGGGCCCGTGGAAACCGTCTTCGGTCATACCGGGGTATTTGCCCATAAGATAGAGACCGAGGATTTAGGTGCGGCCATACTCACCTTCAGGAACGGGGCCGTGGGGACGATCCTCGGCACCACCACCTACCACACCGATTCACCGCCCCGTATTGAGATCCACGGGGACAGAGGGAGCATATCTACCAGCAACAATAGAATAGAACTCTGGGAGTTTACGGACGGATATCAGCCTGAGGAGATACCGGAGGGCTCACCACAGAACGTGGTTGAAGATATGGTCAGTGCCCTGAAGGAGGACCGGAACCCCAGGGTCAGCGGTAGGGAGGGAAGAAAATCGCTCGAGATCGTCCTTGCCATCTACCGGTCAGCACGGACAAAAAAAGTGGTGAAGCTACCATTGTAGGATTGTGGAAGACAGAGGAGGTCAACGATGTCAAAGGTTGAGGTCGGTTACACCGACTATTTGAAAGAGACGCTGGATGGATTGGAGGACGGGTTGCTCCTAACATCTGTGGATAAAAAAGGGGAGCCCAACGTGATGACCATCGGCTGGGGTTCCATAGGTCGAATATGGGGAAAACCCATGTTCGTTGTGTTGGTACGGCCTTCCCGCTTCACTTATGGTCTTATCGAGGAGACAGGGGAGTTCACGGTCAACGTCCCCCCAAAGGAACTGGCGGAGGCAGTCGCCTTCTGCGGCTCGGTTTCCGGAAGAGACCATGACAAATTCAAGGAGAAGGGACTAACTCCTCTCCCCGGAAGGTTGGTGAAATCACCCCTAATTGAGGAGTGCGTCCTCCATTACGAATGCAAGGTGGTGCATAAGAACGACGTAATCCCAGGTGAACTTGCCCCGGACATCATCCCGGAGTTCTACCCCAAAGATGATTACCATCGGGTCTATTTTGGCGAAATCATCTCGGTGTACGCCTCCAGGGATATCAAAGCTTTAGCTTAAAAGTCAACATTAAAGCTATCGCGCCCCCGCCTTAAGTTAAAATATCTTGACAGAAAGGAAAGAATAACTTATTTTGATTATTGTAATCAATAAAATGAGGAAATATTCATAATAGTGATTATATTGTTCTCACCTGTTATCTGATGTTCCTGCAGGTTCGGGTCCGGAGGGTTCGGACTGAAGCTACCGTGCTGCTATTTTTCGGTGTTCGATTTTCCGGATCCGGGGTAAGGAGAGATTGGGTCATGATCAGACTTGGTATGCTGGGGGTAAGTCCGGGAAACGGCCATCCCTATTCCTTCTCCGCCATCTTCAATGGATATGATGAGCATAGGATGAAGAGATGTCCCTATCCAGTGATCTATGAATACCTGAGCAAACAGGATGGGAGGACCATGCGTATCCCAGGAGTCAGGGTCACCCACATTTGGGCACAGGAGAGGAGAGAGGCCGAGGATGTGGCCAGGACCGTTTTTATCGAGCATGTGGTGGACCACTACACAGATGTGATCGGCCAGGTCGATGCCGTGGTCATAGCTCACGATGATGGGAGCCTTCATCTGGAGATGGCCAGGCCTTTCCTGGAGAGGGAAATCCCGATCTTTATCGACAAGCCCCTGGCCGACAACTGGCCTGATGCGTTGGAGCTGGTCCGGCTTGCAGCTAAGGATAAGCTACTTATGTCCTGTTCGGCCTTACGGTATGCCCGGGAGGTAGAGGAAGCAAAGAGGGCGCTTATGGAGTTGGGTGATGTTCGAACCATGTACGCCGTAAGTTCGAAGAGCTGGATCAAATACGGAGTTCATCTCATTGAGGCCCTGTTTGCGCTTTTCGGGGGAGGTGTGGAGACGGTACAAAACCTCGGAAGGGAGGG
>DTYK01000200.1 GCA_012961925.1 Candidatus Latescibacterota bacterium | reverse complement strand
GGTTATGGTATGGGTATCTCCGAAGCATTTCGTCAATTTCGCTTGACAAGGACTGGTTAATCGGTTATTTTTGTGGGGTGCCAACGTGCCCGATGTTGAGCAGGGTTTAATGGCCACCTGCGGTGGGTCTGAGAGCGTTTATATCCCACCTGATGGTCGGAGACCGGTTGAAGGATGATAGAACTTTTCCCAGCACCTCGCCGATATATCCAGAGAAAAGGGATAAGCAAACGGTCCGGTGAGTTCGTCTCATCCTATGGTAACAGGCCGTTGTTCCTTATGGACCAGGCTGTTCTGCCCCATCTCCAGGATATTCTATCCGCAAGTTTGGAGCCGGTTCATACGCTTCCGAGATTTACTACCTTTGGCGGGGAATGCTGTCGTAGCGAGATCGATAGGGTGTGCGATCTGGTAAGAGGGGCTGGGCTGAATGTGTTGGTCGGTGTGGGAGGGGGTAAGGCCCTGGATACAGCTAAAGCCGCGGGTTTTTACTCAGGTTGTCCCGTAATCACTATTCCTACCAGCGCTGCCACCTGCGCCGCATGGTCGGATATTTGTCCCTTATATACAGAAGACGGGGTCTACCTGGAAACCTTAAGGCTCGAAAGAAATCCGGATTTGGTACTGGTCGATCCGGAGATCATTGTTAGGGCACCTGCCAGACTCTTAACCGCCGGCATGGGAGATGCGCTGGCCAAATGGTATGAGGGGAGAATCAGTTTGGATGAGAGAGGAGACGCTTCCTGTCGGGCCGCCATCAACCTCTCGAAGATGGCCAGAGATATGGTCAAGGATTATGGCCCTAAAGCACGGGAGGATGCCGAAGCACAAACCTGTTCCAGGGAAACAGAGAGGATTATCGAGGTCAACATCCTGTTGACAGGACTCATCGGAGGAATAGGAGGACGTCGGTGTCGGAGTGCTATTGCCCATGCGGTGAACTATGCGCTGACTACACTAAAAGCGGCCCGTACTGCCTTACACGGGGAGAGGGTGGGTTTTGGACTGATCGTCCAGTTGGTACTTGAAAGGAACGAAAGGGGTCAGTGGGATTATAACAGGGAACTTATAGAATTGATGGAGTTATACGTCCTACTTAAATTGCCCCTTACCCTCAGAGAAATAGGCTTGAAAGATAGTGACACCCAGGCTCTAAGGCGGATAGCCTCTTTAGTCTGCAGGAATCGGAACAAAAGATACAACCTTCCCTTTCCCATCAATGAAGATATGCTCTACGAAGCGATGATTGGAGCTGATAGGTTGGGGAAGGACTTTATCAAGGGATTAGAGAAAAGGGAACTTCCGATCGGAAAGGAGGAGGTTTAGGCATGGAATTTGGCTGGGAGAGATATATGAGGGTGGGATTGGTCCATTTTATGGCTTACCCGGAGACCATGAGAGGGGAAGGGCCCATCCTTGAGACTCTGGAGCAGATCGTAGAGGACGATTTCTTTGGGGCGGTTGAAGTCTCCTGGATTAAAGATGAGCACGTCAAAAAAAGGGCTAAGGAGATCCTTCAGACAGGCCACTTGGCTGTAGCGTATGCTGCTCAGCCAAGACTCCTAATAAACAAGCTCGACCTGAACTCTCTAAATGAAACGGAGAGACAGAAGGCTATCGAGGAGGTGAAGAAAGGCATCGAGGAGGCAGCATATCTGGAGGCAGAGGGTGTTGCTCTCCTCTCCGGCCCTGATCCTGGAGAAGGGAGGAGAAACGATGCAAAGGCGGTCCTTGTCGATTCATTGAAGCAGCTCTGTGAGTTTGCTGGACGACGTGGATTGCGACTTGAACTGGAGCCCTTCGATCGTGATATCGACAAAAAATGTCTGATCGGACCATCGAAGGAAGCGGTGGAAATTGCAGAGGCTGTGAAGGCTGACCACCCCAATTTCGGACTACTTCTGGATCTATCCCATCTTCCCCTTCAAAATGAGACCTCAAGGGATGCGCTCACAACCAGTGCAGGACACCTTGTTCACGTACACATAGGCAACTGCGTGTTTAGAGACCGATCCCATCAAGCCTATGGAGATCAGCACCCAAGGTTCGGGATGGAAGGTGGGGAGAATGATGTCCAGGAGTTGAAAGAGTTTTTAAAGATGCTTTTTGAGATAGATTTTATAGGCGGGGAAGCAAAGCCCCTCGTCAGCTTCGAGGTTAAACCAGGACGAGGAGAGTCGAGCAGGGCGGTGGTCGCGAATGCGAAGAGGGTTTTTAGAGAAGCCTGGGCTGAGTTGTAGGGATGTAGCCGTTGGAATTTTTATGTCATGGCGGGATAAGTGTCGAGGACGGAAGCCCTCT
>DTYK01000199.1 GCA_012961925.1 Candidatus Latescibacterota bacterium | reverse complement strand
GCGGCAACAACGCCATCATCGTGATGGACGACGCCGACCTCGACATGGTCGTGCGAGCTTCGCTCTTCTCCGCAGCTGGGACAACAGGGCAGCGCTGCACCTCTCTGCGCCGTCTCATCGTGCACTCTGATGTCGTTGATGACCTGTCGGATCGTCTTGTGGCGGCGTTCTCACAGATCCGATTGGGTGATCCACTCGATGAGGACACGTTGATCGGGCCACTCATCGATCAGGCTGCCGTTGACACATCCAAAGCTGCTATCCAGATCGCCATCGAACAGGGCGGTGAGCTGCTTGCTGGAGGGAACGAACCGGATCGGACGGGATTCTTCCTCGAGCCTGCGATCATCAGGATCCCGTAGGTTCCTTCCATCTCTATTAGGGCCATGCGTACAGCCTCTTCCAGGTCTCCTTTATAAAACTCTTCGATCAGATGCGCTATGATCTCGGTATCGGTTTCACTGATAAACCGATGACCCATGCCCTCTAATTCAAGCCTTAAACTTCTGTAATTTTCGATAATGCCATTGTGTATGATTGCTATTCGGCCGGTACAATCCAGGTGGGGGTGGGCGTTGAGGGGCGAAGGAGCCCCATGTGTGGCCCAGCGCGTATGGCCGATGCCCAACCTTCCCTCAATTTTCCTCCCCTTCAGCATCCTCTCCAACTTTGCAATCTTTCCTACCTGTTTCTCCACGACAAGTCTGTTATCCGCTATCATGGCCACGCCGGCTGAGTCATACCCGCGGTATTCCAGTCTCTTCAAGCCCTCTATTAAAATCGGCATTACCTCTCGGGGCCCGATGTAGCCCACTATACCGCACATGCTCACCTCCCTTGTCTTATGGACAGCACCTAAAATCATAATATAATTTCCTTACAAAAGCAACAATTTTTTTATCGACATCCGCGGGAAAATCGGGTATAAATTAGACTGTGAGGAAAAATGGCCGCCCTGTTTGCCGACCTGAAAAGGGTGAGGATTGATAACATACACCTTCTCTTACACATATGATGCGTATTCAGTTTTCCCTTGACTTGAGGCCAGAAATTTTGTTTCTTTTGGCTTGTCAATTTAGAGGACAACAGTATAGACTATAACAAAGGAGATGGAGTATGCAGAAGATCAAGACCCTGGTATTTACCGGCGGAGAGATTCACGACTTCAAGGGGTGCGGCAGGGCTACTGTTGAGACCCTCTCTGCATCTGGAGAGTTCGATATTGACTTAGTGGAGGAGGACCTCGACATGCTTCTTGCATCGAGGCTGGCCTCCTATGACCTCATAGTCTTGTATTATACCGTCGGGGAGATCAACGATGCGCAGAAGAACGGGCTGCTCAACTTCGTGGCCTCGGGCAAGGGCTTTGTAGGTCTTCACTCTGCGGCCGATTCCTTTAAGGACTGCCCGGAGTACCAGGCTATGGTAGGAGGGTACTTCGTCACGCATCCCCACTACAGGGAATACCAGGTAAGTGTGGTCGATCCCGAGCATCCTATCACCAAGGACCTTACGGAGTTCATGGTCAGGGACGAGCAGTACATACTGGACTTTGACTCTCGTGTTCATGTCCTCTGTTCAGCCCTCTGGAAAGGAACCGCCGTGCCTGTTGCCTGGACAAAAAGTTGGGGGAAGGGGCGTGTATTTTACCTGGCCCTGGGGCATGATGTGGAGGCCTGTCATCATGAGATGTTCCAGTTACTGCTCAGGCGTGGGGCGTTGTGGGCCGGAATGCCATCGGAAGCACAAGGCTGATATCCCTGTCGGCATCGGTTGCTCATGATACCTCACTGTGAGGTGGACTCGGATTACGTACGGGCCAATGTCGATCTTGGGCACCTGAACGTCTGTGGCGAGGGAACTGAGGCGCTTTCAAATCTTGAAGGGTTGGTGATCCATGCCCATATCTCGGACAATGACGGCCATGCCGACACCAATGGCCTTATAGGGACGGGTACGACCCCCATACGGGCTTATATAGAGGCTCTTGAAGATTATGGAATTGATAAGGCGGCGAGGAGCTACGGCGTTGAACCTGTGGCAGCGATTGAAGTGGGAAGCCTTTCGACCGGGCTTGAAGGCCTGGCAGGGGATACCCAGGATCCAGATGAGATCGCCAGAAGGTGTGTCTCCTATCTCCTTAGGGAAGTCCCGACTCTGGAGATAGATGCTTAGTGGGTGCTGGGTTGTCAATATGCTCTGTCTATCCTTTGGAGGACCGACCTGTCGATCTTTAGACAATGCAAATCGAATTGGAACGTACCTGTGGCCGAAGAGCATCTCCCCTCAGCTTCATGGGTCTTCGCTAAACGATGGATTTATTTGTGTAGAACAGTCAGGTGGGTCTGATGCTTAACGCCTAAGAAGGGGGTTATCATGAAAACAGGGGTGGTGGGTCTAAGTTTCTCGGCGACGACCACGTTTGTAGAGTTTCTGGAGATAGCCAGAGGGATGGGGATTGAAGGTTTTGAAATACCTTCCCATAGAAGGTCATTTAAAGGAACCCTCGATTTGCTTACTGATGACCTGGGCGATGTGAGGGCACGTATCGGGTCCTCCGGGCTTGAGGTCCTGGCGATAGGGGGTTATAACGACTTCGTCCAGGCTCGTTCAGAGCAGTTAGAGGCTGAGATAGAGAGGGTCAAAAGGTTATGCGATATTGCTGTTGCATTTGGCTGTAGGGTGGTGAGGGTGTTCGGAGGAGAGCCAAAGGACGACGTCCCCAGGGACCAGTGGACGGACATGATTGTTGACGGATTCAGGACCTGTGTTGGATATGCGGAGACAAGCGGGGTATATTTGGGGTTGGAGAACCATGGATTGTTGACCAACGATGCGGACCTGGAGATCGAGATCATCGAGAGGGTAGGTTCTGACAATTTGGGAATAACGGTTGATACCTCCAACTTTCGTTGGTACGGACACAGCCTGGAGACGGTTCATGGGTATTTGAAACGGTTGGCTCCATATGCCGTCCACGCACATATAAAAGATGGCAGTGCTCAATCGGGGATAAGGGAGGATTACACGGCCACTGCTCTGGGGGAGGGGGAGATCGACGTTGGGATGTTCATCGATCAGCTAAAGGGATGCGGGTATGGAGGCGCCCTCTGTATTGAGTATGAAGGGAAGGAGGATCCCAGGGAAGGGGCTGAAAAAAGCCTGCGGTTTTTGAGGAGACTTCTTGCGACAAGCGATTGAGGTTGCTTTTCAAAAGGCCAAGAGAGACGGCTGTATCCAGCGATTTTTGATACAGCCGTCTCTCTTTATCCAGGATTGGACAATATTGCCCTTTCCTTCAAAAATCATTTGACATTTACCTCCGTTTATGCTATACTAAGTCTGCTTGTAACAGACCCATCAGTAGCTGAACTGCACCCCTTTATGCTTTCTCATTACTGAAAAGGTCTATGATGAGAGAGATAAAGATTGCTCCCTCCGTGATGTGCTGCGATTTTGCGCATCTTGAGGAGGATATCCGCAAACTGGAGAGAGGCGGGGCCAGACTCCTCCATTTCGATATAATGGACGGGGATTTCGTCCCCAACTTCACGATGGGCTTTGAGGTTTTGAGGGCCTTGAAAGGCAAGACCGGCATTCCCTTCGACGCCCACCTGATGATCTGGAGACCTGAACGCTATGTCAAAGAGTTCGCTGAATGCGGCAGCGACATCATCTCGGTCCATGCCGAAGCCTCGCTTCACCTCCACCGTATGGTCCGGATGATTAAAGATCATGGAGTTCGGGCGGCTGTTGTTCTCAATCCGACGACACCTCTCGCCATCCTCGAATACATCCTGGACGATCTGGATATGGTGTTGCTCATGGCAGTAAACCCCGGCTTCGTTGGACAGGAGTTCATACCTGCGGTGTTAGATAAGGTGGGCAGGCTGAGGGGGATGATTCAGGATAGAGGTCTGGGCGTGGAGATCGAGGTGGACGGCAACATCAATGAGCGGACCATCCAACAGCTTAT
>DTYK01000198.1 GCA_012961925.1 Candidatus Latescibacterota bacterium | reverse complement strand
TTGGGTTGAGCTCGGCGATTACGCTCTGAAACCGGAGAGGATCTCGGGGAACACTTCGGCAATGAGATTCTCGTGGGACGTGGGTTTTGGATCCCATGATCGGATGGTCACTATTAAGAGCTCCGATTTTATCGATATCCATCTCAGCATGCCTCAACTTGTATTCCGCAGGATAGAAGGCAGATTGAATGCCCTGGAGATAGGTTTTGACCCTATGGAGGAGACGATGGATATCCCGTCGGAGCTTGATAGCCTCCAGTTCGACCAGGTGCTGTTGGAATTCGACATAAACAACGGGTTCGGTTTCTCCGTAACCCCTGATCTTCTCCTCACCGGCTTTGATTCAGATACAGGTGACAGTGTGAACATCCTGGTAAATGAAAAGATCCCCAGCCATAGTATGACCACCCTTACGTTTGATAAGAATAATAGCAACATCGTGGAGTTTCTCAACAACTGGCCTGACAGGATTATTATTAGAGGCAGGGTTTATGTCGGCGATGCTATGGAGGTCTCATCGCTCTCTTCGGAGGATTTCATAACCGGGAAGGTGAGGATCGAGGCGCCGTTCAGTCTCTCTTTTCCAACAAATGTGATAGACACCGATGTGGACACAGTCAACATGAACAAGGACAGCCGGGAGGTTGTCAGGGAGGATCTTCAGGGTGGGAGGCTTGCCGCAATAGTTGAGAATCACCTGCCTTTCGGGGTGGAGGTTGAGATGAGGTTCAGCGCCAGAGATACCATGGTCTATGAGAATCCTCAGTTAATAATCGGGCCGATCTCCATCAGGCCCGGAGAGTTTGACCCTGAGACGGGCAAGGTTATCTCCTCGGTTATCAGTAACATAGATATTGAGTTGACCCACGAAGACCTGCTCATATTCGATAACCCTGAGGTTTATACTGGTATTTTGATCACCATCCCCGGTACTGGAGGCACGCTGGTTAGGGTCTACGATTCGGACTTTGTCGGGATAAAGGCATATGTTGTGATAAGGGGCAGGCTTGGCCATGAGAGGTTTACTTCGAAGGAATGATGGGGGCGGAAGGTGGTTTCTCGGCCGATGTATATTGACAGCGGTGGTGTTTATGATGGCCCTGATCCCCGGTGCTGATATCTTCGGTCAGTCCGGCTTAAGCCCCAGAAGCATTGCCATGGGCGGTGCATATTCAACCCTTGCCGAAGGAGCGGAGGCCCCGTTCTGGAATCCGGCCAATCTGGGCCTTAGGGGGCAGAGAAGCGCCTATATAAACCTGTTCTCGCTGACCCTTGGTATCAGGAATAACAGTTTCTCCAGTGGGCAGTATGAAAAGTACAACGGGAAATTTCTGACCCCCTCGGATAAAAAGGCCCTAATAGAGAGCATTCCGGAAGATGGATTTAAGTTACTCCTCAGTTCAAACATAAGGCCTCTGGGGCTGTCCGTTCCACCCTTCGCACTTGTCACAGACACCCATGTTGGATCTGACCTGGTTCTGGCCAGGGACTATTTTGATCTGTTCTTCAACGGCAATGAGCCGGATAGGGTCTATAGATTCGACGGTACAGGAGGTGAGGCCTGGGCATATGCAAGCATCTGCTTCTCTGTGGGCTATAGAGTTCCAGCCCCCTTCTTCGACCAGCTTTCCGCCGGTCTGAGCTATCGTTACATTCTTGGCGTCGGGTTTGCGGAGGTCGCTAAATCGCAGGGATCCTTTGTCACTGATATTGAGGGGGCAAGGGCTGATGGTGAAGTCCTGTTACGTTATGCTATGAACAGGGATGGCCCTTTTGCTGGCAAGGGATTTGCTTTTGATCTGGGATTTGCCGGGGTTAAGGAGGGGTGGAGGGTGGGACTCAGTTTCATAAATCTGATAAATTCGATAAGGTGGGGAAAGGAAGTCAAGGAGTATGAGCTTTCATTTCGCACCCTTAAGCCTCTGACCGTGGCCAGTTCAAACGTGGATTCTTTGATAGATTCGTCGGATTCTGAGAGGGAGGTCACCGGTTTACGGAGGAGATTACCGGTTATAATGAACCTGGGTGCATCCAGGAGATTCGGCATGTTCCTTGTGGCGATGGATTATCAGCAGGGGTTTGGGGAGATGGCGGAGATCAGCAGGCGCCCGCGTTTTGCCCTGGGGGTTGAATTCAGCGGGCTTAAGATCTTGCCCCTGAGGAGTGGTCTATCCCTTGGCGGCGAAACGGGTGCCGGTTCATCTGCAGGTTTCGGGCTCAGATTGTATCCGCTGAACATCGATCTTGGGGTCGATTTTCCGGGGAAGATCTGGCCCTTCGATTCCAAAGGGATATCGATCTCCATGGCAGTCGGAATGGCTTTCTGATTTTTTGCTTGACAAAAGGCCAGAGATTGTTTATTTTGAGGGTTGTTCGTTGAAGACCTGTTTAACATCTTGAAACGGAGGTTCTTAACTGATGCTGTCTTTCATCTCCGCTTACGAGGGCTGGTGGTGGATCTGGCGTAACTACATACGGGGGAGGTGTATGCCCATCGGGCGGAGTTGAAAGCTGACGGATCCTTGAAGATATAATTGAAGCCATGGGCAGACACCTTTGCCCGTGGCTTTTTTGTTGGATAAGGGGGGTGAAACGGATGAAGTGGGGATTTTTTGCTGTGGTCTTTCTGCTGGGCCTGATCCCATTTGGTGCTGTAGCGGAAACAGAGACGGAGCTCACCGTTTACACCGAGGAGATAGCGTTGGTCAAAGAGGTCAGGGAGCTGGACCTTGAGGAGGGGTTAAACAGGTTCGAACTTACCGATATCCCTTTCGGGATCGACCCCACATCGGTGTATTTACGTTCTCTCAGCACGCCTGGGGCTTTGACTGTACTTGAGCAGCACTACGAATATGATCTGGCGAATTCGGCTAAGCTCCTTGAGAGGTATCTGGGCGAGCAGGTCAGGATCTTTGCCAAAGGGGGCGAGGTGTACGAAGGGAGGCTTCTCTCCCCATCTCCCCGGGATCTGATCCTTGAGACTGCACAGGGGGAGATAAGGTTGATCAGTCAGGGTGAGATTTCACACATCTCCCTGCCCCGGCTTCCGGAGGGATTCGTCACCAGGCCGACGCTCGTCTGGCTTCTGGACTCAGCCGAATCAGGCACCCACAAGGTTGAACTCGCCTATCTGACCACGGGCATCAACTGGCAGACCGAATATGTGGCCGTGATGGACGAGGGGGATTCGCAGCTTGAGTTGAGTGGATGGGCCTCGGTTGACAATCGTTCCGGAAGGTCATATGAAGATACCAGGCTCAGGCTGGTAGCCGGGGAGGTTCATCGGGTTCGTGAGAGGGTGAGGGTGAGCTATATGGCTGCAGCCAAGGCAGGTGAGCCGCAGTTTGAGGAAGAACCGTTGTACGAATACCATCTCTACACTCTGGACCGGCCCTTCACCCTGGAGAACAATCAGGTCAAACAGCTCTCCCTCTTCCCCCATTTCCGGGTATCGGTGGAGGAGATCTATTCCTATGATGCAAGTCGGGACCCGAAGCGGGTGGAGGTGGTGCTCGAATTTGAGAACAGCAGGAAGGTCGGGCCAGGGAGGCCGCTCCCGAGGGGGAAGATCCGTGTTTACAAGAGGGATTCCGTTGGTTCCCTTCAGTTTATCGGTGAGGACCTGATCGACCACACACCGGTTGGGGAGAAGGTGAGGGTCGTTGCTGGCAGTGCCTTCGACATCCTGGGCGAGCGCAAGGTGATGGACCATCGTCGCATCTCGAAACGCATCCTCCAGGAGAAGGTTCAGATCAAGCTGACCAATCGCAAAGACAAGGCGGTCGATGTTCTTGTGACAGAGCACCTGGCAGGTGACTGGGAGATCCTGCGAAGTTCCATTAAATATCGCAAGAAGGATGCCAACACCATTGAGTTCAAGGTGCCGGTCCGCAAGGATGGGGAGGCCGTGGTCGAATACACGGTTCAGTACAGGCGCTGAGGACTTGAAAGGAGGTGGGATAGATGCCTGTAGCGTTCGTCCTGATTGAGGTGGAAGCCGGGAAAATTCCTGACGTGGTCAAGAAGTTGTCGGACATCGATGAGGTAGTTGAGGTTTACTCGGTTGCCGGGCCGTATGATGTCGTGGCTAAGGTTCAGGTCGAAGACTATGAGACGTTCGGGCAGGTGATCCCTGAGAAGGTCGGTAAGATTAGCGGGATAGGGAGAACCCTTACCCTTGTGGCCTTTAAGTTCCGGAGGTCATCGTAGGAGGCAGGGTGTGAGTTTTCAGTATCTAACCCTTAAACCACAAGGAGGTATTGATGGCGGAGAATAAGATCATGCTGGGTGAGGACCAGATACCGACGCAGTGGTATAACATTCTGGCTGACCTACCTTTCTCCATGCCGCCGGTGATACATCCCGGTACGGGTCAGCCCATTGGTCCTGAGGACCTGGCGCCGATCTTCCCTATGGCGCTGATCAAGCAGGAGGTGAGCACCGAGCGTTACATTGATATCCCTGAAGAGGTGCAGGATGTCTACAAACTCTGGCGGCCGACGCCCCTTTACAGAGCCAGACGGTGGGAGAAGGCGTTGGATACACCGGCCCGGATATACTATAAATGGGAGGGCGTGAGTCCCCCTGGAAGTCACAAACCCAATACGGCTGTGGCTCAGGCCTATTACAACAAGCAGGAGGGTGTGAAGCGACTCACCACTGAGACAGGGGCCGGACAGTGGGGCAGTGCCCTTGCCTTCGGGTGCAATCTCTTTGGGCTGGAGTGCAAGGTCTACATGGTGAGGGTGAGTTACCACCAGAAGCCCTACAGGCGTGTACTCATGGAGACATGGGGAGCTACGGTCGTGCCCAGTCCCAGTGAGGACACGGAGTTTGGCCGGAAGCTCCTTGCTGAAGATCCGGATGCACCCGGAAGCCTGGGGATCGCCATCAGCGAAGCTGTGGAGGATGCTGTTTCTCATGACGACACCAAGTACTCCCTGGGCAGCGTCCTCAACCATGTGCTCTTGCATCAGACGATTACAGGGCAGGAGACGAAGAAGCAACTGGAGATAGCGGGTGATTATCCGGACATCCTCGTCGGGTGCATTGGTGGAGGCAGCAACTTCGCCGGTCTGTTTCTGCCTTTTGCGAAAGACAAGTTAGAGGGTAAGACTCCCTCGTTGCGGATAATCTGTGCGGAGCCTGAGGCCTGTCCCAGTTTGACCAGGGGGCCTTATGCTTATGACTTTGGCGACACGGCCATGATGACCCCGTTGCTTAAGATGTACACCCTGGGGCATACGTTTGTTCCTCCGCCAATTCATTCCGGAGGTTTACGTTATCATGGTATGGCGCCTATCATCTGTGCCCTCTACCACCACAAGACAATCGAGGCGGTTGCCCTTCATCAGAACGCTGTCTTTGAGGCGGCCGTGAGCTTCGCTCGTGCGGAGGGCTTTGTCGTCGCCCCTGAGACGGCCCATGCGGTCAAGGTCGTGATGGATGAGGCGCTAAAGTGCAAGGAATCGGGCGAGGCAAAGGTGATAGTCTTCAACAACAGTGGTCACGGCCACTTCGACCTGGGGGCGTATGATGCCTACCTGTCGGGCGAGCTCAAGGATTACAAGTATCCTGAGGAGAAGATCAAGGAGGCGCTCAAGGAGCTGCCGAAGGTGTGAAGGTGGTCGTCGGTAGTCGAGTTAGAACTATAGGGCGGGGGTTTATCCCCCGCCGATCACCGATTTAGGGGCTCGGGTTTATTACGGCTGCCCCCTTCGCCGGACGG
>DTYK01000197.1 GCA_012961925.1 Candidatus Latescibacterota bacterium | reverse complement strand
CAATACGGACAGATTGTGAATACCTTCTTCAGACTGGCCTCCTTTCTCTGCAAGGCTTTTACGAACAGGTTTGCACAACCTTTCTTTACAATAAAGATTCGTCTTCGGCTCACGCAGGAGTTAACTCTTTAGGGTTTCACCCTGGGTAGGATGGGAGCACAGAGCCTATAGATCTGGGGATGAAAGCCTAAAGACTGAACTCCTGCGTGCCCTCGCTTTGCTCCGGTTCAGAGAGAATCAAGGTTAGCCACCAGCTCCCAGCTCGGTCGTCTGATTTAGGCCAGGATCTTCTCTACTATCCTGGCCACTGTTTCCAAGACCGGTGAGTCATCAGGGAGATCCATCAGCCCTTTTGCTTCGATACTACGTTCAAGGATGTTATAGTCAAAGGGTATGATGCCAAGAAGAGGTAAACCTGAACCCTGAAGCGACGATATCTCACGGTGTACCGCCGGATTTATCTTCGTCAGATCAACTTCTTCCATCCCCGCCTTTTCGTCAGTGGAGATGGGTCTCTCGTTGGGTTCATTGATAACCAGGAAGGTCTTATGGATGTTCAGGTCGAGCTCAAGCGCAGTGCGGTGGATTCGTGCTGCCGATCTGAGGGCACTCACGGTCGGAACTGCGGTAATAAGTAGTGTGTCCACGTTTCTTGTGGTTCTTCGGGACAGATGTTCCATGCCGGCCTCATTGTCTATCACTACGTATCGATAGTTATCTGATAGTCTGTCGAGTAATCCCCTTAACAGATCATTGGCATAACAGTAACACCCCGGCCCCTCAGTACGCCCCATGACAAGCATATCAAATCCCTTTGATTCGAACAGGGCACTTTCTATCTGGTATTCTAAGTACCTTCCTTTAGCCACGCCTGCTGGCAACTGCTCCTTTCCGCCCATAAAGCGATCTATTGTATCAATAACGGACCTCACATATTCAACACCCAAAGCCTCATTTAGATTGGCATTTGGGTCAGCATCAACCGCCAGAACCGGTCTCCCATGGGCCTTCAAAAGATGATGTATGATAAGGGCGGCAAGTGTGGTCTTACCCGTACCGCCCTTCCCTGCTATAGCAATTGTATATGCCACTTCACCTCATCCCTTCTTGTTCAGGATTCAGTTCACCACAAAGGGGACAAAGAATTCAATTGACGATTCTTCGGCGCAATATGTTTAACCGTATAATAGATATCGGTACGTACTGTCACTCTACAGCCCTAATTTCTGGCGAACTGATGGGAAAAGGTCTATATTTGTATGTGGCAGGAACAGTGATGCTACATACTGCTCCATAAACGAAGGGTCAGTAGATAGCTCTATGTAAGTCATCTTGCCGGCAATCTTCCTTGTCTCTATCATGGCCTCATAGGAGAGAAGGGCGAGCTTTGCACCGGCCAGAGAGCTATTCCCGATGAATTCGAATTTCTCAGGGGGTAGATCGGGCAGCAGGCCTATGAGGATGGCTCTCTCGATGTTGAGATAATTGCCGAAGCCTCCCCCTATATAGATCTTATGGATCTGATCAAAGCCCACCCCCATCTTGTTTGCCAGTACAGCAGCGGCTGTGTAGATGGCCCCCTTCGAGCGCATGAGGTTTGTGATATCAGCCTGGGTGATGATTATCTCGCTGCCTGTTCCGCTTTCGGAAGCCGGCAGCAGGACGAATGCAGGGCCATCAGACGTCCCTTTTATCCGTGAGATGGAAGGCTCTGATTTAATCTTGCCGGAGAGATCCACGATCCTGCATTTGAGCAGTTCTCCGAGGCAGTCTATATATCCCGATCCGCATATTCCAATTGGTTTCGTGTCCCCAATGGTCGAATAACTCACCTCATACGTTTCAGGATCTATCTTTACCCTTTGTATCGCACCCTGCACAGCCCTCACTCCGGAACGAACTCCACTACCTTCAAAGGCAGGGCCGGCTGAAGAAGCGCAACAGACCAGCCATTCCTTGTTACCTAATACTATCTCCCCATTTGTGCCGACGTCGATCAGCATTGACAGCTCATCAGCAACATCAATACCGCTTGCAAGCACGCCGGCTGTTATATCGGCTCCGACGTAGCTTGATACGCCTGGGAGGCATGCAAGGAGTCCTCTCGGGTTCACCTTTATTCCGGCCTCGGCTGCCCGGATGACCGGCATAAAATTGGCCGTTGGCACATAGGGTTCTCGGCGGAGGTAGGTAGGATCCACCTTTAGTAGGAGGTGGCTCATCGTCATATTTCCAGCACACATCACCGCCGTAACTTCGTTGAGACTGATGTTGTTCTCACTCGCCAGCGATGAAATAAGATCGTTCACCGTGTCCACCACAGCGTGATGGAGTTTCTCCAGCCCATCTGCCTTCTCAGCATATATTATCCGTGTGATCACATCCTCCCCGAAACTTGTCTGTCTGTTGTGGGTAGCTTTGGTACCAAGGGTCTTTTTCGTATTCAGATCCACCAGTGCTGCGACGACGGTGGTGGTGCCTATGTCAAGGGCCACTCCATAATTTCTTCCAGAGGTATCGCCGGGCTCAACCAGGACCACCTCGGTGGTACCGTTCCTTTTTCCTAATGTAACAGTAACCTCCCAGTTGCTCTCCCTCAGCAGTCTACCTAATTTCTTAACGTTGGCCAGCCCTATTTGCATGAGGGATATGTTCCTGTGCCGATGGATCTCCCGATAGAGACGCTCAAGGTCGCTTACGTTGTCTTTTAAGGTCGGTGGGGGGAGCTTCAGAAAGAGTTTTGTGGCCAGCGGTGAGTGGGTAAACAGGGCCCGCTCTTTGATCTCAATCCCTTTTTCTACCTCTTCGGCCCGGCTGAAGAGTCCTGCCAGCCGGTTTACCCTTGCCTCCTCGGTGAGTATCTGTTCCCTCTCCATCCTGGACTCCGGAGGCACCTCAACCTCTACGTTACCCCTGACAGTTGTCCTGCAGGCCAGAACATAGCCCTTTCTCCTCTCCTCCTCTGCCAGTCGCCCGCTGGGTTCAGTGGTAAAATCGCCACTCCTGATAATGATCTTGCACCTACCGCAAATGCCTTCGCCTCCGCAACTGTTGTAAATCTGGACGTCAGCGGCTATGGCGGCACTCAGCAAGTCTGTTCCCTCATGTACGGTGATCTCCTTACCCCAGGGATAGAAAGTTATCCTACACCTTTCCATATAATCTCGCTTCCTTATATTATACCATCTTAATCGGCTGACTAATACTACTTATGTTAAATTTTAACCATAAAGATACAAAGAGCATAAAGAATTCAAGGGTCTTTGTGGTTCATTTTAACGTAGTAGTGCTACAAGCAACAAAATAGAACCGCTATAGCTTAAGCCAGGAGTGAGAATAAAGGGAATGTCCTAACAATAGCTTGGCAGTCTTGACATAATCGATCTCCTCCTGAGTTAAGGCCTTCAGATCTACCTTTTCCCCATCCATCACCTGATGAACCAGTTTTGCGAGATCCGCCCTTCCACCTCTGGCTATTTCTATCAATTCCTTATCAAATGCGTTGACGATAGCGGAACATAACCCATATTTACCAAGCATGATGAGATATGTTTTATTGAGGATCGGTCGCAGTTCGGCAGGGGCACCGTTTGAAACATTGGAAAGGCCACAGGTCGATTTACAGTTAGGGGCCAGATCTTTCAACATCTCCATGAATTCCGTACATCCCTTCACCTGCTCCTGTTGGGACGATACAGGGAGAACTATTGGATCAAGCCATATATCTTCATTCGGTATCCCGGCCTCGGCTGCCTTTGCCAGAAGTTCTGCTGCAAGGGCGCCCCGTTCCGCAGCATCCCTTGGTATGCCCTCCACCCCAAGAAGTAAACCGACAAACGAGGCCTCATACTTTTTAACCAGCGGAAACAGTATTTCCATCCTTTCTGGCCGACAGGAGATGGAGTTGATAACTGCTTTACCCTTGTGAGCCTTGAGTCCTGCCTCTATAGCCTCAACGTTTGTTGTGTCCAAGAATAGAGGGAGGTCAACGACCTCCTGGACAGTTTTCACCATCCACTCCATGAGCTCAGGCCCTTCCCTTTTTGCCGGCCCTATGTTTATGTCGAGATAATCCATGCCCGCCTCCTGCTGAGCCACTGCTAACTCCTGGATTACCTTTGTGTTACGCTCTTTCATGGCGGGCCCGACCGTTTTTGACATGGCATTAATGTTCTCACCTATAAGGATCACCGGGTCCTCCTTTCGAACCTTGGGCATTTATCCATTACCCTGAGATTTATGTGATCTCCTTTGGTCATTAAACCACTCATCGGTATGTAGAACTGATTGAGAGGAGGCTTCCAAAATTACTTGCTCTCTTTCCCTAATTTAACCTATGGCTTCCACATCTTCAGATAGGCCGGTAAATGTGATGCCTCACGTGGACCGATCTGTATCTGCCAGTCCGGCAGCTCTTCTTCCAATTCCCCGGAGATCTGTGCAGCATAGCCTGGGATTATCAGCTTCCTATGGGTCACCTTCTCGCCGATCCCACATTTTTTGATAAAAGGGGCGACCTCTTCGGCCACAAATTTCCCCGCAGCCCACGCAGTCATAACTGAAAGGCCCTCGGTATCCTTGATCAACAGGTAACATGGCACCCTGCTGGTTTCTATTTCTCCAGACACAATAAAATAGGTGAGTGAGAAGTTCGAGGTGATGAGAACCGGGGAATTATCATCAGGCCCTCCGATCTCATAGATGCCTTCGGGGGTTGCCATGGGCCGCTGAGGATCTGTATAGATATTGAGCCTTTCCAATAAGAGTGGGAAAAGGCTATGGCCTTCGAGATCTGATAGGACGATGATCCCGGCATATTTGGCGATGAAGATCGAGGCGATAAGGGCCTCCTTCATCGGGTCATCCGTCATCTCGCAGGGGAAGGTGATGGTAGGGAAGCCCAGGTGTTTGTATTTGTTAAGAACGGCTGCACGTCTTATGATTATTTGATCCTCAAGGGCCTTGCGTATCCCTCTCGACCCCGGATCCAGGACTATCTCCTTCATTCCAAGCTGAATTAGTTTGGAAGTAAGTTCCGATAGTTCATCCAAACTTTCGGTCCGCACCGCCACTGGACATGAATTCTCTCGGGCCAGGCCAGCCACCTCGTCCAGATTCTCTTTGGTTACTGCGTATAGCAGCGGTCGGGAATCGGCGCAGATCCTAAGCCCGGCAGAAAGAATCTCAGGGCTGGTACTCATAAGGATAAGCCCATAATGGTTTCTTTCTTTTGCCTTATTAATTAGATGTTCAAATCTTGAGGGATCACCACGGGTCTCTTTTATCGCAACAAGTTCGGGCCCGAAAGTTAGGCCAACCCTTTCATACTGGAACTGTTCCAGCTTATCCAGCCTTCCATCCACCTCTCCTTCGTCCATCCTGTCGTCAATGAGAACCGCAAATGCTGGTTTGTTAACAAAAGTCTTCTCGTGGCGGAACATAACCGTTTCCCCGCCTATCTTTATAGATCTATCACCTGTGCCGATGGTGACCACCCTAACCGGTGGCGCTGCGGCATCCTGCAGATTCGCCTTCGCATCCTCTGAAACATATGGACAGAGATCGAGTTCGGTCTTTCCGGCCGCAAGGTTCATAGCGAAGGCAAGACAGGTTGGGAAGCCGCACTCCTTACAATTGGTTCTCGGCAGCTTCTTATATATCTCTATACCTGTTAGAGCCATCAGTCACCCCCTCACTATCAATACCCGATTTATTCGGGTTTTCCCCTCTTCAGTTTTTGATAAGGTCATCAATGCCTTCCTTTTCTTTACACCTTCTACATTATCGGTTCCATTGTAAGGGCAGGGTGACCTTTCTCCTCAAGGAACGGTAGTATCTCCTCCTCGGTCACCCCTACGGTTTCATCGGCTATCATCTCATAGAAGTCAGGTATTCCTATCTCCTCCGACCTCCTTTTGAGCCTTTCTGCTATCTCTTCCTTCAGCATCTTAGGCATCCACACCAGCCTCTTTATACCCCCTTCTGCCGCAATGAACTTCCTCTGACAGACATTGTACTTGCTGTGTCCAAGGAACCCTGGGGTTACCTGGCCACCGCCGATTGTACCTGCCAGGGTCGTAAATTTCATGCCGCAGGGTGTCATCCCGTTGTATTCTCTGTTGACAGTCATTATGCCGTTACAGATCGGGAGGACCGCAGCGATGCATTCACAGCACCCACAGGTTGTCATCGGGTCCTCCATTATGCTATATATGTTATATTTCTCTATCTTCTGACGCGAGGCCTTGTAGACGAATTCGTTCACGCCCCTCCATTGCCCAAGCCTATTGTCGATTAAATCACCCTTTGGTACGGGTTGATTTGGTCCTGTAGGATTGATCTCATAGGATGCCTTACAGTCAAGCCAATTGTATGCACCACAGAGACCGGTTCTCTCGGGCGTGACCATACAGACATGATTAGGGGCAAAGGACTGACATAGTGTACAGGAGTAAAAGACGTCGGTTGTCTCATCCCTCATACCTTCTATCCTGGCATCCCTCGAGGCATAAACGGCCCTCGCCTGGTCAAGAATCTCTTTGACCTTCTCCTCTTCCGTGTATATCTTGACCTGAACCTTGTCGAAGATCTTCCCGAAATCCTGATGGTATTTTGCATGGATTATGGAGCCTATGTGCCTCAGCCTGAACCCTTTTTCTTTAGCAGACTTGCTGATCCTGATCCAGGCGATATCTCGTTGCCCGATATGCATCACACCCTGTGCATAATTGATTAAATGGTGTATCTGGCGTTCGAGTATAGGTTCGAAGTCCTCCTGCATCTCCCTTCCCGCAACTTCCACCACGATGGCTAATGGACCCTGGGATCCTTCGGGGAGGTCGTCCAGGTCCGGCCCGATCACCTCGATCTTCCCATCTTCAACCTCCGACATCGGTTTTAATGTGGTCCACTCGCAGGAAGGCGTCTTCCCACCACCGCATTCCAGATAGATGTCCTCCTTGCGGACCCTTTCTCCTTCAAAAGCAGGTCCATAGGCAACTGGTATTGGAACCTCGGCAACGGTGACCTTAAGCCCCCTCACCTCGATTGCCTTGGAGACTATTTGGTCGTGTGGGACATTTGAGACGACGTGTTCGTATGTACATATTCCCGTTGGCAACACCTGCGGTATGGGGGTATCGGCGATGGTTGGGAAACCCCAATTTATTGCGCCTGCCGCATTTGCATACCATTCCTCTGTGACGTAGCCCAGAGGCATGACAAAGGCGAACGTCCGGTCCTTGTTGTATATGAGGATCTTCCTGAAATCGCCTGGTTTAATACCGCCAAAGGACATGGCCGCCCTTGTGGCGAAGCCCATCGCGAATACAGCCGCTGTTATGTCGGGTCCGAAGGAGACCAGCCTTGTCGGCCAGCCAATCTGGACCCCTGCCTGGACAAGTTGCTCGGCAAATCTGTTCCCATTACATCCAGCGCACATAAACACGTAGAGATTTTTCTGTTGCAGTTCTTGGGCTATCTTAACGGCGGTTTGAAGGTCGGGGGCTGCACCGACAATTGCCGCGAAGCCCGGAGCAGTTCCATCGACAAACTCGATACCCCTTTTCCGAAGAATTATGTCATCCGCAGCACCCAGCCAGATCGTCCTATCGTCAGGATCTTCCTGCTTCGTATAGAAATCGGGATCCTCCAGATATCTTATGGCCTCGATGATCTCTTCTGCAAAGAAAGTCGCCATCCCTGCGTCCAATGCCGGTGCGAGGTAAGGAAGGTGAACTTTCTCCCTGACGAAAGGAGGGAGCAACGACCTACACGTCTCCAGTACCTTCTCCATATCCCCCAATCTCTTAACCGGGATACCGGTTATCCCATAAATGACCGGCAGGTAGTAGGCCGTGTTTGGAAAACCCACTTCTTGCTTAGGTCCCCATCGGTCCATGGCCTCCTTCCACTTTTGCTCCGCCCTATCAACGATCTTATGGGCACCCCTTATGGCTGCAGAACAGATGATCTTTGACAATTCGATACCTCCTGTTTTTATTTTCCTATACAGAAACTGCTGAATATCTCATCAAGAATGTCTTCAGAGGTTACTTCTCCTACAACCTCTCCGATTGATCCGAGAGCTTCCCTGATGTCGAAGGCCGGATACTCAAAGGACAGCCCAGATGTAACCGCATTATAGGCCTCCTTGAGTGCCTTTTCGGCCCTCTGGAGACACTCCTTGTGTCTCTCCCTCGTGATGACCGGTCGGTCTGCCAGCTTCTGCCCGTCCTCCATAACTAAGGAGACCAGATCCTCGTTAAACTCTTCGAGTCCCCATCCTTTTAGCGCCGACATCTCAACAATAGGAGAGCCACCGTAAATCATGCTAACTGCGTTCTTATCAAGCACCTTCTTCAGATCACATTTGTTCAGGACTACCAGGGCCTTTTTCCCTTTGATCATGGTGGCCAGGAGCCTGTCCTCCGGTTGAAGTTCCTCTGAAGCATCAAGCATCACGACAAGCAGCTCGGCATCGCTTATATGGAACTCCGTCCTCTTTCTTCCTTCAAGTTCGATGAGGTCGTCTGTCTCCCTGATGCCCGCTGTGTCGATCACATGGAAAGGGATCCCGTCTATCTGCAACCATTCCTCAATAGAATCTCTGGTTGTCCCGGGAATTGGTGTTACAATTGCCTTCTCCTCCCCTAAAAGTAGGTTAAGGAGGCTGGACTTACCAACATTAGGCCTGCCCACAATGGCAATCTTCACACCCTCCCTGAGTATTTTTCCCCTCTCGAACGACTTAACGAGCTCCTGTAACTCTTCAAGGATGCCGGATAATATTTCTAATAACTCTTCCGTCTCCAGAAAATCGATGTCTTCGTCTGAGAAATCGAGACCGACCTCGATAAGTGATAGACATCTGGTCAATCTCTCTTTGATCGAATTGATCCTCTGAGAGAGGCTTCCACGCATCTGGAACAGGGCTGTCTCCAGGCCAAGTCCTGTCTTTGCGCTAACGAGGTCGGCTACCGCTTCTGCCTGAAGGAGGTCAATCCTTCCTCCAAGGAAGGCCCGTTTTGTAAATTCGCCCGGTTCGGCAAGCCGTGCCCCTCGGCGGAGCACGGCTTCTAAAACCCGTGTTGTTGCCGCAAGTCCCCCATGACAATTGATCTCCACTACATCCTCTGTTGTGTAGGAATGAGGAGCCTTCATCACCGAAATCAGTACCTCATCCAGTTCCTTACCATCTTCCACTATCTTCCCATAGGTGAGACGATAAGTTGGTAGTTGGGAGATCCGCTTCTTTCCGACGAAAAGGGTGTCAGCGATCCTTATCGACTCTGGACCGCTCAAGCGTACGATCCCGATTCCCCCCATTCCTATCGGCGTTGAAATGGCAACGATCGTTTCCCCCATCGTCCTGTATCACCAGAAGGAGCTATAGGTCCATCATTTCTTCTGAAGGAACCACTGGTGTAAAGAGGAGAGGACGTTAAACATCGTCCAGTAAAGGACCAGGCCCGATGAGAAGTTGAGAAATATAAAGACCAGGATAACAGGCATAATGTAAGACATTGCCTTCTGTTTTGGGTCCTTCACTGTCATCCTCTGTTGAATAAAGGTTGTAGCCCCCATAAGTATGGGAAGCACATAATAGGGGTCTGGTTGAGAGAGATCCTTAAGCCAGAGCACAAATTCTGCCTGTCTGAGTTCGATTGTATTCCTGAAGACCTTATAGAGAGCAAAGAATATCGGCATCTGCAACAGGATAGGAAGACATCCCCCCATCGGATTGACTCCATGCTCCTTATAAAGTCGCATCAACTCTCTGTTCAGTCTTTGTCGGTCATTTTTGTATTTTTGCTGCAGAGCGGCGATCTTGGGCTGGAGCCTCTGCATATCCGCTGTAGCCTGATAACTCTTCTTCGTCAGGGGGTAGACCAGGATCTTTATGATCATAGAGAAGATTATGATCACCACCCCATAGTTAGGAATAACCTTATGCATGAGGACGAAGAACCTGAGGAAGATCTTGCTGATCGACCTGACTATGGGCCATCCGAAATCCATCACCTTGTCCAGATCGAGATTGTAACCCTTCAATCTATTATATTCTATGGGGCCTAAATAGACTATGTTGCTCACCTTGCCCTCTACGATGTCACTTTCGAAGGAGAGGTTGTAGATCTTCCTTTGACCCGACTCGTCCGGTTCACCCGATATCTCCACATCACCTTCCCTTCCATCGGTTGGTATCAGTGAGATCAGAAAATATTTGCTCCTCACACCAAACCAATCGAGCTTTCCACTCAATAATCTTTTGATCTTCTTATTCTTACAATCGAATTGCTCTACTTCACCCCCCATATAACTGTACGCCTTGGTGTATGCAAGATCCTCTTTTATGTTTTTCTCCGTCGTATTGATACCACCTCTCCATTCCAGGCGACACTTTGTCCTCGGGTCAAATCCGGTGAAAACAACGTCCATCTCTACAACATACTCATCTTGCCTAATTTTATATTCCTTTTCTATCCGCTTACCACCCCCAAGGTGTGCAACAAAGGTGATCGTCCCCCTTTCTTCGGAGGTCAGGATAAGGTTCCTCTTGTCCGGGACAAATTCGACCTCCGATAGATCTAACGACTGCCTTCCATCATGAAGAGAGAGAACCAGGCCTTTGGCGCCTTCGGGTATCAATTCAACATCTTCACCCTCTATCCCCTTGTACTTCTTCAACCGCCAGCTCTCAATAACACCGCCTTTAGTGCTGATTCTGCCACGTACAAGGTCGTTTTCGATCGGGATGGAACGGGGGACAAACTGGGTCCGTAAGGGGTATAGGGCCTCTTCCCCTTGAACACGGCGTGCCGATGTCAAGCCTGCCAAATCTCCAGGCGGTACCTCGCCATCTGCAGAAGTCCTCTCTTCCCTTTTTGGGGTTACTTTCTCCTGGGGTGGAGCTTTTTGGGCAGGGGTAACGAAAAGCCTCTGGTAATAAGGCATCAAGATGAGGATCATCCCTATTAGAAGAAAGGCAAGGATGGTATTCTTGTCCATGTAAAAACTCTCTCCCTGAACCTATAGACACATCTTATCAAAGGCATTATGGGACCGGATCATATCCGCCCTGACTGTACGGGTGACACCTTCCGATCCTCTTTATCGTGAGCAGCAAACCCTTCCAGGAGCCATACCTTTCCACCGCTTCAACCGCATAAACGGAACACGTCGGATAAAAACGGCAATTTATGCCGAAGAGCGGT
>DTYK01000196.1 GCA_012961925.1 Candidatus Latescibacterota bacterium | reverse complement strand
GAGGCTCAGGCTTAAGTTCACTCCCCTCGTACCATCCCAGACAATTGGCTCAGCGTCTTGTGAGGTGAAACGAAACGGGGCCCACCGTTCAGGACTGGCCCCACTACCGTGAGGTTTCCACATCCCCTGAGATCGCTTCAAAGTAGCGGAGGATGAGTTCTCTGTACTCACTCGAATAGTCCTGTTGCAGGACCTTTTTTAACTCTTCCTCCAACAGGTTTCTTCGTTCCCCGAGATCCTCAGGCAGCCCATCCGGGCCCCTCCTGAAATACTTCCCGCCGACCTCGGCTTCTCTCCTCCTGGTGTAGTCCCTTCTTCGCAAGGATCGCTGGGCATCGAGGAGCCTTGAGAGGATTCTCCTCTGCCGCTGGATAGTCTCCTGGTTCACCTGCTCTCTTTGCAGATCCTTGATGACTTCGGCCACCTCCTTACCCAGTTCGTCGATCCTTCCGAGGACATCCCGCCTGCTACCCATCTGTTCGGCGAGCTCTTCTATCCCGCGTTTTACAATGGCCTGTTCTGCGGCGAGACGGGCAAGCATAGCCTGTTCTTCTAATGACAACTTCCCCTGGCCGAGCCTTTCTGTGGCATCATTTATCGCCTTCTGGCGGTCGGACAGCCCTTGCAACTTCTGCATCAGTTCGTTGAACCCAATGCTTGATGGCGCTGACAGCACGTTAGAGAATGCCTGGTACAGCAGTATGGCTGTCTGGTTAAGGTTGCCCAGGGCCTCGTGCTGAAACACAGATGCCAGGCGCCGGTTTCTATTTTCAAGGGCAGATATGGCATTGTTCATACTCGAGAGCGCTCTGCCTACGGCGTTGCCTATCTCTTCGTTTATGAAGAAGGTCTTCTGAGCGATCTGCCAGAGATCCTTAGCAACTCCTGATGTACCCTGCAAGATGATGGCTTGCCTTTCGCTTACCTCTTTGGTCTGAGCACGGCCAGTTCCGCTATCTTTTGCCAGTTCCTCCTGACTCTCGGACAGGTACATTACATCCCTCAGGGTATCTTTTATCTCTCTAACGATCTGAGCCTTCTGGCCCTCCATCACCCTGTCCCGAAAGTCCCTTAGCCTGTTGGAAAGGATTTTAAGGTCTGAGAGTATCTCCTCCCCCACTTTGCTTGCCGGTTCAATCTCGCCGGCCCTCATCATTGAAGCAGCTCTGCCCATCTTTGTCGTCAGGTCGGAGACAGAGCCCAGTTGGGCTGTCGGGATCTCTTCCTCAAGCTTGCCAAGGCTATCTCCCAAATATTCTGTATCCTTCTGGATTGATTCCTGAGTTGAAGCAAGTCCCTCCTTCTCCTTCTCCTTTTTAACTGCTTTATTAAGTTGTTTCTGGCGTCTTACGAGCTCTTCTGAAAGTCTGACCGCAGCATCCAATTGCTGCTCCAGTTGGAGGCGTTTCAATATCGAGATGGTCCTGTCCAGCCTCTTCTGGAACTCTTCCTGTGAAAAAGTGAACTCTTTTATAGCTCGTTCAAGCTGCTGGGGGTCAAGTTGCTTCATTGCCTTGTGGACTCTCTCCAACGCCTTTTTCATCTCAGGCGTTGCCACCCGGTCCAAAAGTTCCTTCAACTGCTCCATCTTGCGGAGTGTTTCCAATGTGAGGAGATTCTTGGTTCGGAGCCTGTTAATGGTGTGCTCCACCTCGTTGGCAATATCTCTAATGGCCTGAATCATCTTCATCTGTTCCTCAGCAGCACTACGGACCTGCCTTTCATCCTCCCACTCCGGCCGTCGGCCCTTCAGCAATTTGCGTCTAAGTTCTTTCAAACCTTCCTTTATCCTGTCCAGCTCTTCCAACATTCCTTCCAACTGGGTAATATCCCCTCTCTGTTCCCTCTGGGCCTCTTCAAAGATCTCACGGACTGACGGGAAGCGTACGGTAAATTCTTTGCTAACCGCCTTTTTCGGGCCGGAGATCGCGTCATTATCGTATACCTCGACATGGTATCTCACCAGATCCTCCGGGAGGAGGTTGAGGGCTGACAGGTCCCAGGTGTACTCCTCTGTAACTCCCCTAAGGGGCTTTCCCAGGAGAGAAATGGGTTCTCGTCCTTGCTCAGTCTGACCGGTTCTGTTGTAAACCAGCTCCAATCTGGATATCCCGAAGTCATCGCTGGCTTCGATCAACAAAGGCAGGATCATATCCTCTGAAAGATCGGTGTCCTGTCCTGGATGGGCAATTCTCACCCTTGGATACTCATCTCTAAGGGCCTGGATCCGGTATTCAACCGGCTGAAGATTATGGTTTCCCGCAGTGTCGGTCAGATCAATGTGATACCGTAAGTCTCTTTCTACGCTAACCTTAGCTTTGGCGCTTCGGCCTCGAACCTCGCAGTCCACGACGGATCCGTCATCCATCAGCAGTCTTGCCCCATCCAGACGTTTATTGCTGAGGATCCTCATGGAAACCTCTGTTCCTACCAGCGCACTGATATTGCCATCTTCCCCTGTTATCGGGGCCAACATGGTGTAAGGGGGGAAACGATACCTGACGAAGACATGCTTCACCATGGGTGGTTCAGAGACCTTTATCAGGAAGGTGGGGCTTCTGACCCTGTTGGCTTTGACATAGTACAGAATTGGCCTATATAGATCCTTGAAGCTATACTTGAGGATGTCTTTTCTCTTCCGTTGAGTTGGAAGCTTCACCTGATTCCAGCCTTTCGTATTCTCTGTTTCTGACTGTGAACCGATATCTGATGCTCGCTCTAAGGTGCCATATGCGTAGTGTAGGGTCACCTCCCGTGGTATTCTCCCGGAGAGCTGAATCTCTATCTCCAGGTCGCTGCCTTTTAATACCTCAGCATCACCCGGCTTAACGGAGATGGCTACGTCGGGAGGTCTGATGAAAGGAGTTGACGGATGGAGGCATCGGATCACCGCTTTTCTCATGGCCTCAGGGGAGCTTCCGATAATCACCAACCATATGATACAGATGCCTGCAAGGGCCTTTCCGCCATTAAAGAGTACCCTTCTATCGATAACCCTGGAGACATCGACCCTGCCGGCAATCGCATCAGCCTCTTGGGCTATCCTTTCGATCATCGCCCGGGAATATCCCTCGGGATTCTCGTATCTCTTCGACCATAGCTGTAATGTCCCTATGAGCCTGTTTTTGAACTCCGGGAACCTGTCTTCCACCTTGATGGCGTAATGCTCCAGCGGTTTAGGAGACAATAACGGCAGTATACCCCACCGGACCAAAGTAAAGCAGGAAGCGGTTAATATCAAGGTTAAAAAGGTGCTTCTGGCAAGGACAGGGAGGTAAAAGAGATGCTCCGCAGCGACCAGGAGGAGACCTGTTCCTAACAATATGCAGGCCGATAAGGCTGATGCAGAGAGGAGTCTGATCAGAGATTCCTTTCGGCGCAGCCTTGTGAGGTGGGTTGTGATATTGCTGTAAGCCTGTACCGCCTGTTCTTCCATCGGTTTCCTTCGTTTTTCTTCTTTTTCTTTGTTTGCCCAAAGAAAAGGAAGCGAAAAGAAAGGGCATTCCCCTCCACCTCTCCACCACCATAGGTGCCTCCTACCCCTGGTGGAGAGGGGGCGCTTTTCGTCAGCGTTCAGATCCCACTTGGGTGCTCACACTGCCCAGGGGTG
>DTYK01000195.1 GCA_012961925.1 Candidatus Latescibacterota bacterium | reverse complement strand
TCCCCGCCACCCTTATGGCCTGCTTTATCACCTTCCACACCGCCTGTCGGCTGAGTTTGTCGCCGTTTCGATTGAGGACATAGCTCTGAAGGCCAGAGAGCTCGGTTACCAATACATAGCCATATGTGACCATTCCCAGTCGGCAAAATACGCGGGCGGGCTGTCCGAACAGGAACTTCTCGAACAGATGGAACATATCAAGGACGTGAACAGAAAGATATCCGGCATATACGTCCTGTCGGGCGCAGAGGTTGATATCAAGGGCGATGGGAGTCTGGACTATCCGGATGAGCTCCTGAGCAAACTTGACATTGTCATAGCTGCCATCCATTCCGGCTTCAAGAAGAACGTCACCGAACGGATGGTAAAGGCGATGGAGAACCCACATGTGGATATAGTAGCCCACCCTACCGGGAGGTTGATATCCGCAAGGGAGGGCTACGAAGTTGATGTGGACCGCATTATGAGAAAGGCGGCCCAAACCAACATCGTTCTGGAGATAAACGCATACTATGATAGGCTTGATCTGTCCGACGTTAACTGCCGCAAGGCCAAGGAACTCGGTATAAGATTGGCAATAGGAACGGATGCCCATCACCTGGATCAGCTATGGGCGATAAAATTGGGTGTGGCCGTGGCGAGGCGCGGCTGGTTGGAAAGGGAGGATGTAATAAATACCCTCTCTGGGGAGGAGATATTACAGCTCAGCCGCCGGCCTAAAGAATACAAGAAATATTGACTCGTAAAAAGTGTCTTCGTGGTGAGATTTGACTTTTCACGACCGAATCATCAAAGGTAGCGTAGTCAAGGGATCGCGCCGTCCATGGGCGAGAAGGTCATCTACACTGTCGGTTCAAGCGATCGTTCGCCCGAGGAGTTCATCGGGCTTCTCAAGTCCTATGGCATCGAGAAGCTGATTGACGTACGGAGGTTTCCGACCTCCAAGTTCGAACACTTTCAAAAAGAGAACTTATTTGATCTGCTGGAGAACGAGGGCGTTCAATACTTATACCTTGGGGAGAAGCTCGGTGGGTATAGAAGGGGAGGATATGAGAAGTATATGGACAGTCCGGCCTTTGAGAGCGGAATGGCAGAGCTTGAGGGATCGGCCATGCAGGCCAGGTGCGTGATCATGTGTGCCGAAAGATTACCCTGGAGGTGCCACCGCAGATTTATTGCCAGGAGTCTGGAACGGCGGGACTGGAAGGTTATACATATCCTTGACGAGAAAAGGACCTGGACCATGTCAAAAGACGCATCGTGAAAGGAGGGAGAGAAGATGTTATTTGTTACTGTAATCAGCATACCTTCAGAGAAAGCCAAGGAGGCTGTGGAACTGGCCAGGAAGCTCAAACCACCGATAGGAATCAATGTCAGGGAAGCTGTGGTATTATTCGGCAAGCCTGATGCGCTGGTGTTATTTGAAGCACCTGATGAAAAGACAGCCATGGGATTTGTGCTGGAGCTGAGTCAGGTCGGAGAGACCAGGACATCAATGGCGGTTCCCATTGCTGAACTCTGAGGGGCTGAAGAGATATGAAATGTTATCTTCACTCGGAGTCTGAAGCGGTTGGGCTATGCGTATCCTGCGGCAAGGCCTTGTGCCAGAAGTGTCAGAAACTGGCGTACGGCAAACTTTTCTGTCAATCGTGTTTTGAAGAGGGACCGTTCAACTGGTTCGACATAAGGTTTGGCTTCAAGGACTTCAGCAGGGCGGTGAGGGATTTCATGTTCCTGACCAGCAGATGCCCAAAATGTGGAAGGTCGATACGGAAGGAGTTCAGACTCTGTCCTTACTGTGGGGCTTCCCTAAAGGTAGAGTGCTCCGACTGTAGTCAGCCGCTGGATCCCGACTGGAGGGTCTGCCCCTACTGCGGGTCAAAGAAGAGTTGACAAAAATCGTAAGAAATAGTGCGGCTTTTGGTGTTAAAAGTCTTCGTTAAAGAGAAAGGGGAGGACGAGTATGCCAATCAGACGGCTACTATGGGCCACAATAGCACCAGCAGCGGCATCATTGGCCTTGCCTGTGATCGGAGTTGTACAGTCGCCTACATTATATGGTTAGAGGCACATTGGAAGATGATAAAATCAAAGTGACGGACGCCGCTACAGAGCAGGTCATAAGCATTGAGGACCTTGCCATATTTTTCCCGGGCCAGACATTCTTAGAGATATCTTTCATCGGTGGTATTGGTGCAGAGAGCCTGCGGGAAGGTAGCTATGCCTTCGGGGAACTTCATCATGGGTGGAAATACACCGAATATTGCGGTCAAGAAAAGGAAGGGCCGGTTACGGCCTATGTGCATCATCCTGGCGATAATTCGTTCTCAGACGGAGTGAATGTCTATTATCCG